>CAZCYE010000001.1:0-24818 GCA_964502775.1 uncultured Bifidobacteriaceae bacterium
AGTGCGCCGACCCGGGCATGCAGTACGACACCACGATCAACCGCTGGCACACCGCGCCGAAGACCGGCCGCATCAACGCGAGCAACCCTTGTAGTGAATACATGCACTTGGACAACTCGGCCTGCAACCTCGCGAGCATCAACGTGCTGGAGTACCTGAACGACGACGGGACGTTCGACGTCGAGGGCTTCGAGCACACCGTGGAAGTGGTCTTCACCGCCCAGGAGATCCTCGTCGGCAACGCCGACTACCCCACCGAGAGGATCGCCGAGACCAGCCGACACTTCCGCCAGCTGGGGCTCGGCTACGCCAACCTGGGCGCGCTGCTGATGGCCCAGGGCCTGCCCTACGACTCCGATGCCGGCCGGGCGTGGGCGGGCGCGATCACCGCGCTCATGACCGGGCACGCCTACGCCACCAGCGCGCGCACCGCGGGGCGGATGGGTCCCTTCGCCGGCTACGCCGAGAACGCTGACGCGATGCTCACCGTGCTGCGGATGCATCGCGCCGAGGCGGCCGGGATCGACGAGGAGCTGGTGCCCGCGGAGCTGTTGGGTGCCGCGCAGCGCGCCTGGGACGAGGCCGTCGAGGTGGGGGAGGTGCATGGCGTGCGCAACTCGCAGGCCTCGGTGCTCGCGCCGACGGGGACCATCGGCTTGATGATGGACTGTGACACCACCGGCATCGAGCCCGACCTCGCGCTCACCAAGGCCAAGAAGCTCGTCGGCGGCGGCACGATGCTCATCGTCAACCAGACCTTGTCCCGGGCGTTGCGAAAGCTCGGGTACTCACCCGAGCAGGTGGAGGCGATCGTCCGGCATGTCGACGAGAACAAGTCGATCGTCGGTGCTCCCGACCTCAAGAGCGAGCACTTGCCGGTGTTCGCATGCTCGATGGGCGACAACACCATCCAGTACATGGGCCACGTGCGCATGATGGCGGCCGCGCAGCCGTTCATCTCGGGGGCCATCTCCAAGACCGTCAACATGCCCGAGGACGTGACGGTCGACGATGTGAGCGACCTCTATGCCGAGTCGTGGAGGCTCGGGCTGAAGGCCGTCGCGATCTATCGCGACAACTGCAAGGTGGCACAGCCGCTCGCCACCCAGAAGAAGGACGCGGAGCCCGCCGGCACTGACATGCTCACCCGCGAGGTCGAGCGGATCGTCGAGACGGTGATCATCCAGCAACCGGTACGTCAGCGGATGCCCCGTATCCGGAAGTCGCGCACCTTCTCGTTCCGCGTGGCCGACTGTCACGGGTACGCGACCGTGGGCGAGTTCGAGGACGGCCGTCCCGGCGAGGTGTTCCTCAAGGTCGCCAAGCAGGGCTCAACGCTGTCGGGGATCATGGACGCGTTCGCTATCGGCGTGAGCCTCGGGCTCCAGTACGGAGTGCCGATGCGGGCGTTCGTGGAGAAGTTCACGAACATGCGCTTCGAGCCCGCCGGCATCACCGACGATCCCGACATCCGGTTCGCCTCGAGCCTCGTCGATTACATCTTTCGCCGACTTGCGGTCGAGTACCTCCCCACCGAGGAGCGCACCGAGCTGGGCATCTACAAGATCGACGAACGGGAGCAGCCCACGCTGCCCGGTGTGGAGGAAGCGGCCACGCCCAGCCAGTCCGGAATCGAGCTTCCCCTCGAGGACCGAGCCCCGTCCGCGTCGATCGCGCCGCCGGCGGAACCGGAGGCACCGGTACGGGAGGCGGAGGTGGTGCTGTGTTACGAGTGTGGCGACATCATGCAGCGCGCGGGCTCGTGCTACGCCTGCCCGAGCTGCGGCTCCACGAGCGGCTGCTCCTAGCGGCGACGAGGTCCAGGTCGTGACCCGGCGCGTCCTCGACCGGAGATCGCACGACGATGCCCGCCGATGATTCCCGCCGATGATGCCCGCCGATGATGCCCGCGAGATCGAACGGGTGCTCGTGGTCGTCGCGCACCCCGATGACGTCGACTTCGGAGCGGCCGGCACCGTTGCCTCATGGACCCGCGTCGGCATCGACGTCAGCTATTGCATCGTCACCGACGGGGCCGCGGGCGGGCGCGACGGTCCCATCACCCTGAACGCGCTGGCCGAGCTCCGGCGAGTCGAGCAGACGGCCGCAGCCAAGGCCGTGGGCGTCACCGATGTCGAGTTCCTCGACTATCCCGACGGTCGGGTCGAGGTGAGCCTCGGGCTACGCCGGGACCTGAGCCGCGTCATTCGCCGCGTGCGCCCCCAGCGCGTCGTCGCTCCCTCGTCCGCACGGAACTTCGAACGCATCTACGCCAGCCATCCTGATCACCTCGCGGTCGGCGAAGCCACGCTCGGCGCGGTGTACCCGGACGCGCGGAATCCCTTCGCGCACACCGAGCTGCTCGAACGCGAGGGGCTCGAGCCGTGGACAGTCCTGGAGGTCTGGCTCATGGCGCACCCGGAGATCAACCATCACGTGGACATCACCGACACCTTCGAGGCCAAGATGGCGGCGCTGCGCAGTCACGAGAGCCAGCTCGAGGATCCCGACCAGACCGAGGCGGGCATGCGCGAATGGGGGCGGGGAGTCGCCGAACAGGCGGGTCTCGCGCCCGGGCGCCTCGCCGAGGGGTTCTACGTGATTGACACTGCATGAGCGCGCCAGCCGCGCCTCGACTTATCAGGGGTTGATCACGCCGCGGATGACCTCACCGGCGTTCATCGCCGCAAACGCGGCGTTAACCTCGTCGAGGCCGAAGCGCCGCGACACCAGGTGGCTGACATCGAGCGCACCGTCCTCGATGAGCGCAATGATCCGCGGGAAGTCGCGGTCCACCTGCGCCGAGCCGTAGACGCATCCGAGCACCCGGCGCTCCTGGAGCACGAGCGGGTAGCTCGGGATCTGGATCGTCTCGTCGAGGCCGTGCATCCCGACCGCGATGCAGGTGCCGCCCCGTCGCGTCAGATCGAACGCCTCGAGCACCGTGGAGGGTGTGCCGATCACCTCGAACGCGTAGTCCACGCCCCGGCCCTCGGTGAGGGCTCGGACCTGCTCGCTCGGGCTCGCCGCCTGCGGATCGATCGCGTGTGTCGCCCCGAGCGAGAGTGCCGTGTCCCGCTTCAAGCGCACCGGATCGATGGCGATGATCGGCTCGGCGCCGGCGATGCGAGCACCCTGGACCACGGCCTGGCCCACGCCACCACAGCCCACGATGGCGACGCTCGCACCTGCCTCCACCCGTGCCGTGTTGAGCACTGCGCCCACGCCCGTCGTCAGCGCGCAGCCCACGAGCGCGAGCTGCTCGTCGGGAAGGTCGGACTCGACGGGCACGACCGAGATCTCGCCACAGGTCATCTGCTCGGCGAAGGTTCCCAGCCCGCAGAAGGCGCTGGCCACCGTTCCGTTGCGCCGCGTGGCGCGGGGGACGAACAGGACCGGCGTGGTCTGTTCGCAAAGATTGGTATGACCGTGGCGGCAGTACCAGCACTTGCCGCACACGGGGATGAAGGACCCGATGACCCGGTCTCCAGACGCGACTCGGGTCACGTCACTCCCGACCGCTTCCACGATCCCCGTGCCCTCGTGACCCAGCACGATCGGCGGTGGCAACGAGAGCGCGCCGTTGGCCGCGGAGACATCGGAGTGGCACACGCCGCTGGCGGTGATGCGCACCACCACGTCGTGAGGGCCGGGATCGAGTGGCGTGACATCCTCGATCGCGAGGGCGGCGTGGGGCCGCACGAACAGCGCCGCGCGCATGCGGGTGCTCCTTGCTCGATCGAAGGGGTATGCGGAACCTAGCCGTTGCCACCGATCGCGACCCGTCGAAACGCGTGCGAGTAGCGTCGCCGTGATGGAGCCGCGACGCCTGCTCGTGGTCCGCCACGGTGAATCCACGTGGAACGCCGAGGGCCGGTGGCAGGGCCAGGCCGACCCGCCGCTCAGTGAGCGGGGCGAGCGTCAAGCGACCGAAGCCGCGACGCGCCTCACCGGAGCCATTGACGGAGACAGCAGCGGAGACAGCAGCGGAGACATCGACGGAGACGTCGGTGGGGGCATCAGCGGCCCAATCGGCGGCCCAATCCGCGGCCCAATCAGCAGCCCAATCAGCGAGGTGTGGTCGTCGGACCTGGTCCGAGCGCGCCGCACGGCCGAGCTCCTGGCTGCTGGCCGAGCCGTCCAGGTGGACGCGCGCCTTCGGGAGCGCGACGCGGGGGAGTGGACCGGCCTCACGCGCGACGAGATCGACACCCGCTTTCCCGGCTATCTCGACGACGGGTTGCGCCCACCCGGCTGGGAGCCCGACGAGCCCTTTCGGAGCCGTGCGTTGGGGGTCCTGACCGACATCGTCGCGGGAGCGTCGCGCGAGGGCGCCGTGCTCGTGGTCACGCACGGCGGGCTGCTGCGCGCGGTGGAGGCGGCTCTCGGGGCCGAGCCCGACGGCGTGCCGAACCTCGGTGGCCGCTGGCTCGATGCCCAGCGGGGGCGTGGGGAGCGTGGGGGGCATGGAAGTGGTCTCGCGCTCGGGCCGCGGGTCGTGCTCGTCACTCATGACATCACGGTGCCGCGCCAGATGTGATGGCCAGATGTGACGGGGGTGGTAGCGGGCACATCCTCGAGCTGGCCCATCACCCCCTCCGATGGTCAGTGGGGGCCGCGAGCTTCTCGCCCGCCGGTAGGATGTCCAGTTCCCCGTTTCCCGAACCCGAGCCCTGCCCCTTGTCCCACTCCGAGCTCGCCGCCGAGCAGCGCTACGTCGACGAGGCGTACTCCCGGCTCGAATCGATGCGCCTGGCCGCCCGCAAGGTGGCTGCCGGCTATGCCGAGGTGCGGCGTGGTGGCACGCACCAGGCCCGACTCGAGCGCGACGCCGCCCAGGAGCTCACCCGCCGTCGGCTCGCCGCGCTCGACATCGGTGATGCCCCGCTGTGCTTCGGGCGGCTCGATCTCGATTCCGATCCCGACGGCGACGCGCCGCCGCCGCTGTACGTGGGGCGTATCGCGGTCACCGCCGACGACCAGGCGCCCCTCGTCGTGGACTGGCGGGCCCCCGTCGCCGAGCCGTTCTACCGGGCCACCGGGGTCGAGCCGATGGGTGTCGCTCGCCGGCGCCACTTCCTCACGCGGGTGGGCAACGGCCGCGAGATCGTGAGCATCGACGACGAGGTGTTCGATCGCGGTGCCGTGCAATCCGAGGGCCTCACGGTGCTCGGCGAGGGCGCGCTGCTGGAGGCGCTCGAACGCGTTCGGACCGGGCGTATGGGCGACATCGTGGCCACGATCCAGTCCGAGCAGGACGAGGCCATTCGGGCCCCCCTCCCCGGTGTGCTGGTGGTGGCCGGGGGTGCGGGGACGGGCAAGACCGCGGTGGCGCTGCACCGCGCCGCCTACCTGCTCTACACGCACCGCCGCCGCCTCGCCGCCCAGGGTGTGCTGCTGGTCGGGCCCAACACCATCTTCCTGCGCTACATCGACCAGGTGCTCCCGTCGCTGGGCGAGGACGAGGTGGTGCTCACGACGCCGGCAGGCCTCAAGCCGCGCTATCGCCCGATCGGTGTCGACGTGCCCGCCGCGGCCCGCCTCAAGGGTGATATCCGCATGGCCGACGTGCTCGCCCGCGCTCTGCGCGATCGTGAGCGGGGCCTGCCCCGCGACCTGGTGATGACGCTCGACGATCACGTGCTCAGGTTGCGTCGGGCTACGACGCGCAGGATCGTCGAGCGCGCACGCTCGAAGCGCGGCACCCACAACGCGAGACGACCCCAGGTGGTGCGGGCCGTCGTCGATCACCTCCGCGACCAGTACCGTCGGGCGATGGGCGCGGCGCCCGACGACGCGGATTGGGACCGAGAGCTCGACGCGAGCATCGGGCGGCTCCCGGAGGTGCGGGCCGCGCTGGAGCGGATGTGGCCCGTGCTCAATGGTGCCGAGCTCGTGCACGACCTCTTCTCGTTCCCGGCCCTCATCAGGTCCGCGGCCCGAGGCGTGCTGGCTGATGCCGATCACGCGTGGCTGTCCCGACCGCGCGCGCCCACCGTGGCCGAGGTCGCGTGGACCGAGGCCGACCTCGCGCTCATCGACGAAGCGGATCATCTGCTCGGTCCCAAGGCGGATGCCCGCCCGCGCCGCCGGGTCCGCTCGCGATCCCGTGACGACGACGCGGCCACGCGCGTGGTGGCCGAGCTCGGCGTCGGCGGGTTCGTGACCGCGGCCGAGCTCAGCCGCCGCTACGAGGCCGATCGCGACCCGGGCGTCTCCGATCCCGACGAGCCGCCTTCGTTCGGCCATGTGGTGGTGGACGAGGCCCAGGACCTTTCGGCCATGCAATGGCGGGTCCTCGCTCGCCGTTGTCCGTCGGGCTCCATGACCATCGTCGGCGACTTCGGCCAGGCCACCGCGCCCGGCGCGCTCCGCGGGTGGGACGAAGTGCTGCGCGTGCTGGAATCGCGTGTTGCGCCCCGAGTCGTGGCCTTGAGCGTCAACTACCGCACGCCGGCGGAGATCATGGATCTCGCACAGCGCGTGCTGGTCTCCGCGATGCCCGATGCCGAGTTCACGCGTGCGGTTCGCAGCACGGGGAGCTACCCGCGTTTCTACCCGGTCGGGCCCGAACAGCTCGTCGCCGCGGCAGCCGACGCAGCCGACGCAGCCGACGCGGCCGATGCCGACCACGCGGCCGCTGAGCCGGAGGGCACCGTCGCGGTCATCGCCCCACCGGAGCTGCACGACGCGATCGTGCGCCGACTCGGCGCTCGGGCTCGGGCCGGCTCAGCCGAGGTCCTGGATGCCCGCGTCGCCGTGCTGGGCCCGCTGCAAGCCAAGGGCTTGGAGTTCGATCGGGTCGTCGTCGTGGAGCCGGCGGCGCTCGTCACGTCCGACGCCGTGGGGCTGCGACTGCTGTACGTGGCGCTGACCCGGGCCACCCGTGAGCTCGTGATCGTGCACGCCGAGCCGTTGCCCGAGGCGCTGACCGACCCGAGCCAACCGGAGTCCGCCCGCGATGGAGGAGACGAAGCGGAGCGCGGGCCGGATGGCCGGGAGCGCGTAGCGGAGTCGACCAGAGATGGAGGGGCGCCGGTCGACCTGGAGGTGGGGCAATGACCCCGGTGGAGGGCCGGGACGCCGACCTCACCGCGGCCGATGTGGCCTGGGACCTGGACGAGCTCGTGGACGCGCGGGGTCCGGTTGGGGTCGGGGAGCTGCTCGACGAAGCCGAGCAGCGGGCCCAGAAGGTGGAGGAGCACCGGGGCCGCATCGGCGCACTCGGCGCCACCGAGCTGGCCTCGGTGATGCACGAGATCGGTGCCGTCGGCGAGCTGGTGGGCCGGGCCGGCTCGTACGCGGGCCTGCGCTTCGCGGTCGACACCACGGATCCGGAACGGGGCGCGCTGCTGGCCATGGTCGAGGAGGGCTCGACCGCGATCGGGAACTCGCTGTTGTTCGTGGAGCTGGAATGGGCGGCGTTGCCCGACGCGCACGTGCAGGGGTTGCTCGCCGACGACGCGCTCGCCTTCTGTCGCCACCACCTGGCCTCGGCTCGCCGCTATCGGCCGCACCTGCTGTCCGAACCCGAGGAGCGGGTGCTCGCCGACAAGGCGGTGACCGGGCGCAGTGCCTGGTCGCGGCTCTTCGCCGAGGTCACCTCCACGCTCACGGTCGAGCTCGACGGTGCCACGGTGAGCCTCGAGGAGGGCTTGTCGCGCCTCGCCTCACCCGAACGGGGCGTGCGGCATGCCGCGGCGACCGCGGTGACGGCCGCGCTCGCCCCCGGCCTGCGCACGCGCGCCTTCGTCTTCAACACGCTGCTCGCGGACAAGGCCACCGACGACCGGCTGCGCCATTTCCCGTCGTGGATCGCGAGTCGCAACCTCGACAACGAAGCGAGCGACGAGTCCGTGCAGGCGCTCACCCAGGCGGTGGTGCGCCGATTCGACATCCCCCGGCGTTGGTACGCGCTCAAGGCTCGCCTTCTCGGGCTCGAGCGGCTCGCCGACTACGACCGCTCCGCGTCGGTGGCGACCCATGACCCCGAGTTCGCGTGGAGCCAGGCTCGTGCGCTGGTGCTCGATGCGTACGCATCGTTCTCGCCCGAGCTGGCCCGAATCGGATCGCGCTTCTTCGACGAGCGATGGATCGACGCCCCGGTGCGTCCGGGCAAGCGCCCGGGCGCGTTCTGTGCCTATACCGTCCCGTCGCAGCACCCGTACCTGCTGCTCAACTGGACGGCTCGACGCCGGGATGTGCTCACGCTCGCGCACGAGCTCGGCCACGGGCTGCACGCCTACCTCGCCCGTGACCAGGGCGTGTTCCACCAGTCGACGCCGCTCACGCTGGCCGAGACGGCGTCGGTCTTCGGAGAGACCGTCACGTTCGGCCGCCTGCTGGCCGAGACCGACGATGCCGACGCCCGCCTGGCGTTGCTGGCCGAGAGCCTCGAGGGCCAGATCGCCACGGTGTTCCGGCAGGTGGCGATGTACCGGTTCGAGGATCGCGTGCACACCGAGCGGCGCACGGAGGGTGAGCTGAGTGTCGAGCACATCAACGAGGCCTGGGCGGATACCCAGGCCGAGATGTTCGGCGACAGCGTCGAGGTGACGGAGGGGTACCGCAGCTGGTGGTCGTACATCCCGCACTTCATCGGCACGCCGGGCTACGTGTACGCCTATGCGTACGGGCAGCTGCTCGCGCTGGCCGTGTACCGCCGCTACGAGGAGGAGGGCGCGTCCTTCGTACCCGCGTATCTCGAGCTGCTGAGCCGCGGCGGCTCGGATTCTCCCGAGGCGCTCGGGGCCGTGGTCGGCGTCGATCTCGCCGATCCCGGCTTCTGGGACGGTGGGCTGGCCATCGTCGAGGAGCAGCTGGAAGCGGCCGAGTCTGCCGCCCGGGCCGCGGGCCGGATCTAGCGGGCCAGCGCTGAGTCAGGCCCGGGCGAGCTCGGCCTCGAGCTGGTCGAGACCCATCGGGCCGAGGCCGAGGGCGTGGGCGTGGAACGCCTTCAGGTCGAAGCGCGCACCGTGGCGCCGACGCACGTCGTCGCGGCAGCGCAGCCACACCCGCTCACCCACCTTGTAGGAGATCGCCTGACCGGGGAGCCCGAGGTAGCGGTCCACCTCGCTGGCCATGAAGTCGGGTGGGAAGTGGCTGCGCTCGATCACGAACGGGAGCGCGAGCGCAGGCGTCCAGCGCGCGCCCGGCGCGTACCGCTCGTCGAGGGGGATCGTCCGCTCGAGGTGCAACCCGATGTCCACGACCACCCGCACCGCGCGCATGGCCTGGGCCCGCAGCATCCCCAGCTCGAAGGCCGGGTCGTCGAGGAAGCCCAGCTCGCCCATGAGGCGCTCCGCGTACAGGGCCCAGCCCTCGGCGTGCGCGGAGCACCCGGCGAGCGTTCGCTGGAACCGATCGAGGCGATCGGCCAGGTACCGCACGGTCCCGATCTGGAGATGGTGGCCGGGGACGCCCTCGTGGTAGCAGATCGAGACCTCTCCCCACAGCGGGAACCGCGTTCGCCCCTGCGTCGGGTACCAGGTACGGCCGGGTCGGCTGAAGTCCTCGGACGGGCCCGTGTAGTACATGGCCGCGGCACCGCCGGGTGGGGCGATCATCGCCTCCACGCGGCGAACGGGTGCGGGGATGTCGAAGTGCACGCCGTCGAGCTCGTCGACCGTGCGGTCGAGCAGATCCTGGAGCCACGCTCGGAACGCGTCCACGCCCTCGATGCTGCGGGTCGGGTCGCGCTCGAGATGCTCGATGACCTCCGGGATCGGCACCCCGCCCATGATGCGCTCGGCCACGAGGCCGATGTCGCGCTCGATGCGGTGGAGCTCGTCCCAGCCCCAGTCGTAGGTGTCGTCGAGATCGAGCGTCGTGCCACACGAGAGCCCGGCCCAGAGCCGATAGCGATCCGCGCCCACGGCGTCGCGGACGGTGGCGTCAGGCAGGTACTCGTCGACGAGGTAGCGCCCGAACGCCGCGTAGGCGCTCGTCGCCCGCGCCGCGACGTCGCGGAGCCGCGCGCCCAGCGCGGCACTGCCCCCGCCGCCCCCTGTACTGCTGGGTTCGTACTCGGCTGCGAGCGCCACGAAGAACGGCACCCGGTCGGGGTCCGCGCCACCCCAGGTCTCCGCCTGGTGCGCGCACGCGGCGGCTTGGCGCTGTGCAGCCACGATCCGCCGCCGCCGTCCCTCCTCCAGCAGCTGGCGGTAGCTGTCGAGCGCCTGGGGCACCAGGGCGAGGCGGGCCGCGATGACCGACCAGTCATGCTCCGTGGCCCGGGGCATCAGGTCGAAGCACTGGCGTATCCACTGCACCGGACTGCTGAGCACGTTGACGATGCGGAAGTGCTCCTCGGCGTCGAAGAGCTCGATGCCCCGCTCGAGCTGCTCGCGGAGCACGCCGAGGGCGATCCGGTCCCCGTCGCTCTCGGGCTCGGTGCGGGCGAGCACCTCCAGCGTGGCCCGCTCGTGGTCGGCGCGCTCCCGGTAGCCGTCGGGCGAGTAGTCGGTCATCTCGGCGTCGTGGCCGGCGAGGCCCTCGAAGGTGGCGGCGACCGGATCGAGCGCGATCACGCGCTCCACGTAGCGGTCGGCCACCGCGGCGCGGCTGGGCATCGCTCCTCGCAATCGGTCGGTGGAGCCAGGGGTAGAGCCAGGAGGTGGGGCCAGGAGGAACGTACCGGACGCACCGCCGGGCGGGCGCCAGCGTGGCCCGGCGCGGCCCGGCGTGGCACGATCCGGCCATGACCAGGCTGGCCGAGGCGCATGTGATGGTGACCGGCGGCTCGAGTGGCATCGGCCTGGCCACCGCTCGCCTGGCGCTCGCCCGGGGGGCGCGGGTCTCGTTGGTCGCCCGAGAGCCGGACCGGCTCGCGAGCGCGGCCGACGCCCTGGAGATCGAGGCGGGGGACCACACCCGGGTAGCGATCGCGCCGGCCGACGTGACCGATCGCGACGCGCTGGCCCAAGCGGTCGCGCTGCTGGTGGCCCAGCACGGGCCGGTGGAGGTGCTCGTCACGTGTGCCGGTGGCGCCCATCCGGGCCGCTTCGTCGAGCTCCCCGAGTCGGTGTTCGTCGAGCAGATGGAGCTCGACTTCTTCGGAACCCTGCGCGCGGTGCGTGAGGTGGTCCCGGCGATGGTCGAGCGCGGCCGCGGGCACCTCGTCCTGGTGTCGTCGACCGCGGCCCTCGTCGGCGTGTACGGATACTCGGCCTACGCGCCGGCCAAGGCTGCCGTGCGCTCGCTGGCCGAGACCCTGCGCTCCGAGCTGAAGCCCCACGGCATCGTCGTCTCGTGCGTGTACCCGCCCGACACCGCCACGCCGGGTCTAGAGCGTGAGAACGCCCACAAGCCCGAGGCAACGGCGCGCATCTCGGCGACGATCAAGCCCCGCGCGCCCGAGCAGGTGGCCCGGGCGATCCTTCGGGGCATCGAGCGCGATCGTCTGGTGATCACCGCCGACACGGGCACGGCGGCGTTGGCCCGCGCCGCGGGGCTCCTGGGGCCGTTCCTGCGGGCGGCGTTCGATCGCACGATTCGGCGAACCGAGGGTTCCGCGTCAGGCGCGCGGTAGCGTCGATCAGGAGGTATCTCACCGATGGTCGAGCGGCGCACCCGCACGGAGACCGACAGCATGGGTGCGATCGAGGTCGATGACGACCGCTATTGGGGCGCACAGACCGAACGGTCACTGCATCACTTCTCGATCGGGCGGGACCGGATGCCCTCGGCGGTGATCCGGGGCATGGCGATCCTCAAGAAGGCCGCCGCACTCACGAACCACGACCTGGGCACGTTGTCCGCCGAGCACACGGCGCTCATCACGCAGGCGGCCGACGACGTGCTCGCCGGGGATCTGGACAAGGAGTTTCCGCTGTTCGTCTGGCAGACCGGTAGCGGCACCCAGACGAACATGAACGTGAACGAGGTCGTGGCGAACCGGGCGATCGAGCTGGCGGGCGGAACGAAGGGCTCCAAGGACCCGATTCACCCCAACGACCACGTCAACATGTCGCAGTCGTCCAACGACACGTTCCCTACCGCGATGTACATCGCCGCGGCTGAGGGGTTGGTGCACCGGCTGGTGCCGTCGGTCCGCGCGCTACGCGACGCGCTTTCCGCCAAGGCCCAGGAGTTCGCGGGGATCGTCAAGATCGGTCGCACTCACCTCCAGGACGCGGTACCGCTCACCCTCGGCCAGGAGTTCTCCGGGTACGTGGCCCAGCTCGACGACGATCTTGCTCGCATCGACGCGGTCCTTCCCGGTCTGTACGAGCTCGCCATCGGCGGCACGGCAGTGGGTACAGGGCTGAACGCCCACCCGGAGTTCGCGATGCGCGTCGCAGCACGCATCGCCGAGCTGACCGGGCTGCCCTTCGTCTCTGCGGCCAACAAGTTTGCGGCGCTCGCGGCGCACGATGCCCTCGTGTTCGCGAGCGGGGCGTTGCGCACGTTGGCCGTCTCGCTGATGAAGATCGCCAACGACGTGCGTTGGCTCGCATCGGGCCCGAGGGCGGGGTTGGGAGAGCTCGTGCTCCCCGAGAACGAGCCGGGATCGTCGATCATGCCCGGCAAGGTGAATCCCACCCAGAGCGAGGCCATGACCATGGTGTGCGTGCAGGTGTTCGGCAACGACGTCGCGATCGGCCTTGCCGGATCGCAGGGCAACTTCGAGCTCAACGTGTTCAAGCCGGTCATGATCTTCAACTTCTTGCACTCGGTGGAGCTGCTGTCCGATGCGTGCACGAACTTCCGGCGCTTCGCGGTCGAAGGAATCAAGGCCAACACCACGCGGATCGCGGAGCACGTGGACAACTCGCTGATGGTGGTCACGGCGCTCAACCCCCACATCGGCTATGACAAGTCGGCGGCGATCGCCAAGCACGCGCATACGCACGGGACCACGTTGAGAGAGGCCGCCGTTGCGCTCGGGCACGTCACTGCGAAGGAGTTCGACCGGCTCGTTCGCCCCGAGCGGATGACCGAGCCCGGACCGGTCGAGCCGACGGCGAGTCCCGGCTAGGCCCGCGCGCGGTGGAGCGCTGGCTGCGGGTCACTCCTTCGTGCCGGATCCCGGTGGACGAGCTCCGATGGCTCACCACGCGTTCGGGAGGACCCGGCGGTCAGCACGCCAACACCACCGACACCCGCGTTGTCGTGGTGTTCGACGTCACTGCGTCGCGGTCACTCGGGCCGCGCCAACGCGCTCGGCTCCTCGAGCGTCTTGGCCCCACGGCGCGAGCGGCTGCGTCCGACACGCGGTCCCAGGCCCGCAACCGGGAGATCGCGCTGGAGCGCCTCCGGGGTCGCCTGGCCGATGGGCTCCGCGTCCACCCGCGTCGACGGGCCCGCACACCCAGTGCGGCGGCGCGCGCCGCACGGGTCGAGGCCAAGCGCCGGCGCGCGGAGGTGAAGCGGTCGCGGCGACGTCCCCGAGGCGACGACGACTGAGGGCCCGGCGAGCACCTCGGGTCAGGGCCCGCACGGCCCGGTGGTGCGGTCGAGCGTCGGATCGAAGCGGGCCAGCAGGTCACACACCTCGCGCTGAGACACCTTCCACGAGCCGTCCACGAGCATCGCAGTGCCGCGGGTCGGGAGCAGGCCGAGCAGGTTGTACTTGACGGTGGCGCGGCGCCTGGCCGTGCAGCGCACCTTCTTCACGGTGGCACTCAGCTCCGTGACCTGGGTACCGGCCTGGAGCAGGGCCGTGTCGAGCAGCGCGCGGAAGGCCGGGTCGTCGGCAGACTCGATGAGATCGGCACGCTCGTCGATCGGCGTGTCGGGGGATGCGTTGAAGACGGTGTCATAGGTCGCCTTGATCGCCTTGATCGCAGCCTTCTTGGTCGCGCCGCGACAGCGCGCCACCTTGGGCGGTGTGCCCCGTGGCGCGGCGCCCGCGACCTCCACGAGCACGAGGGGCGACGACAGCGAGAGTGCGAGCACCAGCACCGGCACCGTGATGCGGCGTCGCCGTGGGGCGGGTACTGCGATGCGAGATGGTGGAGTCACGTCACGCTCGGATCGGTCGGCGGCGAGGACGCCGCCACGATAACGAGGCGAATGCGAGCCGACGAGTCGCCGGCGAAGCACCGACACATGGACGCCCGGATGGACGCAGAGGATGAACGCAGAGGATGGACGCCGCCGGAACCAGGTCGCGGGCGGGCGAGCCTGGCCCGGCGGACGTCCATCTCTATGGTCGTCGGTTCGGGCCCCGTGCGACAGGCACCTCCGACCCGAACCCCCTGATCCATTCGTGTCAGTGGTGCCCTAGATTGGCGGGACCGCCGACGGGCCAGATGTGAACGACAGGCCAGATACGACAAGGCCGGATTCGAACGCCGGGCCCGGATTCGACGGCCGAGCTTGGACTCTGCCATGCACGACATTGCACCGGGCGAGATCCCGGTCCTGGTGATCGACGATCACCAGATGGTTGCCGAGGTGCTGGCCCGCGCGTTGCACGCCGCACCGGGCATCCGCGTGGTGGGGCGTGGTGGCACGGTGGCCGAGGTGTTGGAGCTCGTGACGCGCCTCCGCCCCAAAGTGGTGGTGATGGACTACGACCTGCCTGACGGCACCGGCGCCGACGCGGCCGCCGCAGTTCGAGCCGAGTTGCCCGACACCGAGGTGGTGATGCTCACCGGCCATGCGGACGCCGAGACCCTCGGCCGTGCGCTGGAGGCCGGTTGTACGGGCTTCGTGAAGAAGGAGGGCGGGATCGTTCAGCTCGTCGACGCCGTCCGGGCCGCGGCCGCCGGCGAGGTCGTCGTTCCCACCGACGTGCTCGAGTCCTTGGTGGCGGGAACCGCGAGCGCCGCGGCCGGGGGGGTCGAGCTGACCGCCCGGGAGCGGGAGATCCTCCAGCTGCTGGCCGACGGGGCGGGCACCGAGCAGATCGCATCCACGCTCGTCCTGTCGTCCCACACCGTGCGCAATCACATCCGCAATACCATGGCCAAGCTCAATGCCCACTCCCGCCTCCAGGCGGTCGCGGTCGCCGCCGGGCTGGGACTCATCCGGGGCTCCCGGGCGGATTCCTGAGCCCGCGCACGCGTGTCGTCTCCTCGTGGTGAAGCGCTCGTGGGGATTCACGGCCCACGATGTCGATCCGCTCACAGCAGCTTGCGGTACACGCGTGCCTTGGTGCGGGTGAACGGGGGATAGGCGACGCGCAGGTCGGGGTGGGTAGAGCGGGTCAGCACGGCACGAGCGTGCGAGAACGTGTCGAAGCTCGCCCGGCCGTGGTACGCGCCCATGCCGCTCGGACCCACACCCCCGAACGGGAGGCCGGGGACCGCGGCCTGGAGCAGCGTCGTGTTGACCGCCACGCCCCCCGAGCTGGTCGCGGCCAGCACGTGGCGACGCGCCGCCCGGGAGCGGGTGAACAGGTAGAGGGCGAGGGGCTTGGGGCGGGCCCGCACGAACGCCACGGCTTCGTCGGTGCCCTCGACCGGGATCACGGGCAGGATCGGTCCGAAGACCTCCTCGGTCATGACCGGTGCGGTGGGGTCGACGTCCTGGAGCACGGTCGGCGCGAAGTAGCGCGCGCCCGGATCGACCTGGCCTCCGATCGAGACCCGGCCTCCGGCGAGCAGGCCCCGGAGCCGCTCGAGGTGCGCGTCGTTCACGATCCGGCCGTAGTCGGGGCTCCGCTCGGGCTCCGGGCCGTAGAACTCGTTGATCGCGACGCGCACGTGCTCGACGAAGCGTTCTTCGAGCGAACGCGGTACCAGCACGTAGTCGGGCGCGATGCAGGTCTGCCCGGCGTTCAGGTACTTGCCCCACGCCACGCGACGGGCCGCGACCTCGACGTCGGCGTCCTCGTCCACGATCGCCGGGCTCTTGCCCCCGAGCTCCAGCGTCACCGGTACGAGCTGGCGGGACGCGGCCTGCATCACGAGGCGACCGACGCGCGCGCTCCCCGTGAAGAGCACGCGGTCGAGGGGCTGCTCCAGGAGCGCCTGGGCCTCGGCGGGTCCACCCTCCACGATGACCACGCCGGTGGGGTCGAGGTACTGGCGGGTGAGCGCGGCGACGGAGGCCGAGGTGTGGGGCGCGAGCTCCGACGGCTTGGCGATCACGCAGTTCCCCGCGGCGATCGCGCCCACGAGCGGTGCGAGGACCAGGTGCAGCGGGAAGTTCCACGGGGCGATCACGAGCACCACGCCCAGCGGCTCGGGCAGCACCCGGGCTCGGCCTGGTCGCAGCGCGAGCCGTACCGGCACGCGGTGACCCCGCGACCAGCGGCCGAGGTGGCGCAGCAGGTGGTCCACCTCGGTGACGAGATAGCCGACCTCGGTGCTCCACCCTTCGAGTCGAGGTTTGCCCAGGTCGGCGGCAAGCGCGTCGAGGAAGTCGTCCTCGTGGTCCACGAGCATGCGCCGAACCGCCCGGAGCTGGTCGCGGCGCCAGTCGAGCTCCCGCGTACGCCCGGACGCGAAGGTCGCGCGCAAGGTGCTCACGAGGGCGTCGGCATCGAGCGGCGCGCGCCCCGGCGAGGGTTCGCTCGGCGCGACGGTCACCGGACTCCCACCACCTCGAGCACGACGCGCAGGTCGGTGCCGATGGTCACGCCTTGGGCGTCGAGGTCATGCGGCGCCGTCGTGTCGGGCCAGTGGCCGTCGCGGCGCAGGTAGATCGGCGTCATGCCCATCGACTGCGAGCCGACCACGTCGGGTCCCCAGGTGTCGCCCACGAAGGCCACGTCTCCGGGGCCCTCGCCGAGCTTGGCCAAGGTGTGCTCGAAGATGCGCGGGTGGGGCTTGCGGGCGCCCGCCCATGCCGACGACACGACCACGTCGAAGGCACCCGCGAGCCCGACTTCGGCCACGGCGTCGTCAAGATCCCAGTCCCAGTTCGAGCAGACGGCGAGCGCGAGGCCCTGGTCGCGAAGGGTGCGCAGCACTTCCGCCACCTCTGTATACGCCTCGAGGACCCGGGCCTCGTTGCCTTGCCGGAGCTTCTCGAGGATTGCCTCGTACTCGCCGGGGTGCACATCGGTCTCGGCGAGCATGGCCATGAGCCGCTGGTGCTGCCAAGCCTGGTACTGCTCCCGGCTCGTGGAGTGCTCGAGGTGCTCCACGCCGTCGAGGCCCTGGTTCCAGTACCGGTCGCGTATGTCGTCGGGAAGCCGGCAGCCGTGCTCGGCGAGCACCACGTCCACCGAGAGCCACGCGGTGGCGTGCGCGAGCGTGCCGTAGAAGTCGAACAGCACTCCCCGGGTCGTCACGGGTCGAGTCTACGGACGCCCCGATCCGACGCCGACCGGTGGGACTCAGTCGGCGGCAACCGACTCGGCGGCGAGGAAGCCAGAGGTCAGCGCCTCGGCGATCGTCACACCGGGGCCGGGGTAGGCGCGTCCCATAGCGGTCGTCCTCGAGTTGCCCGCGGCGTAGAGGCCGGGGATCGGCCGGTCGTCGTCGTCGAGCACCCGCCCGCCGGCGTCGGTCGCGAGCCCCGCCTTGGTCCCGAGGTCGCTCGGATACACCTCGAGCGCGTAGAACGGCGGCGTCTCGATCGGGCCGAGCGTTGGGTTGGGTTTCACGCGGACGTCCGAGTAGTAGCGGTCGTACGCGGTCTCGCCGCGGTGGAAGTCGGTGTCGACCCCGAGGCGTGCACTCTCGTTGAACCGCTCGACGGTTGCCCGCACGGTGGGTGGGTCGAGCCCGATGTCGGCGGCGAGCGCCTCGAGGGTGTCGGCCCTGTGCAGCCAGCCCGCTCCCGGGGCCCACTGCGGGAATCGCTTCGCCAGCTTCTTGTCGTTCATGATCATCCCCGGGTTCACCGGCCCGATGGGGAACCGCTTTCGGTAGGTGGCGTCGAGCACCCACCAGCACGGCACGGTGGCACCGGTCACCGCATCGTCGGCGTACATCGCCTGGACGACGGCGGTGTAGCTCGCCGCCTCGTTGGTGAAGCGCCGGCCGAGCCGGTTGACGAAGATGCCGTGCGGGAGGCTCTTCTCGATCACCAGCACGCGGCTGTAGTCCAGCCCGGGTGGCTGCACCGCCGGTACCCACCACGCTTCGCGCATGAGCTCGCGGTCGAGGCGGGCGCCGAGGTTCTCCCCCAGACGGATGCCGTCGCCCGTGTTGCCGGGCGACCCGACGCTCCACGACGAGTCGATTGGCTGTTGCTGGTACTGGCGGCGCACCTCGGCGTTGTGTTCGAAGCCGCCGGCCGCGATCACCACGCCCCGGCGCGCCTCGATCCGGACGTCCCGGTCGTCGTGGCGCACGACGACGCCCGTGACACGGCCGTCCTCGGTCACGAGGTCGGTGAGGGGCGAACTGAGCCAGATCGGCACCCCGCGCTCGCGTATCGACAGCCGTAGACGTGTCATCAGCGCCTGGCCCATGGCGAGATACGGATCGCGCCCATCGAGGCGCTTCCGACGCCGTCCTCGCAAGGTGTACTTGAGGAAGCCGCTCGCCAGCGCGAGTGCGGCGCCCATGCCGGGATCGCGCAGCTTGTACGCGTCGGCAATGGAGATCATGAACTTCCCGAGGATCAGCTCGCCGGGGTACGCCCCCTCCAACGTCGTGAACTCGTCACCGAGGGTCCTGCCGTCGATGGGGTCGGGTTCCAGCCCGCGTCCACCAGAGCGGCCCCCGTCCAGGGCGTCGTGGTAGTCGGGGTAGTGCACGAGCGAGCGCAGCTGCACCGCCGAGTTGGCCTCCAGGTACTCGGCCATCCGGTTCGATTCGCGCACGAAGTCCCGCAGCCGGGCCTCGGGAACCTCACCGCCCGTGGCCGCGAGGAGATACCGGACCCCCTCATCCTCGGAGTCGTCGATGCCCTCCGCGCGCATCCACTTGTTCGCCGGTACCCAGAGCACCCCGGCCGACATCGCCGTGTTGCCGCCCCAGGTCGCCTGCTTCTCGACGACGAGCACGTCGAGCCCCAGGTCGTGAGCGCGCAACGCCGCGCAATGCCCGGCACCACCGGAGCCCATGACCAGTACGTCGACGGAGGTGTCCCAATCACGAGCTCCGCCGGGCAACGGTCCTCGCTCTACGCAGATCTACGCGATGGCGCGCACACCGACGCGACCGAGCCGCGCGAACTGCGCATTGACGTGCCGACCGGGAGCGAGCGGCTGGGCCTCGGTCAGGCCACCGGAGAGCACCACCCATCCCGCCTCGAGCCCACGTCCCTGCACGCCGAGGGCATTCGCCAGGTGCGCGACCGCCTCGGCCGGATGCCCGAGGACGGCAGCACCGGCGGCCGTGGCGACGATCTCCTGGTCGACCTCCAAGAGGCATCCCTCGAGGGCCAGATCGAAGTCGGGGGCGACGCGGCGGGAACCCAGGATGAACCGCGCCGATGATGCGTTGTCAGCGATGACATCAGCCAGCGTGAACCGGAAGTCAGCGTATCGACTGTCGATGATCTCGAGCCCGCAGCACACTGCGGCGGTCGCGTCGAGCACGACTTGGGCGCTCACGCCGGGACCGGCGAGATCGCGCTCGAGCACGAAGACGATCTCGGGCTCGGCGCGGGGATGGATCAGGGGCCCGAGGCCCAGGGGCGCCTCGAGGGGGACGAGCATGCGGTCGGTGAGCCAGGCGTACAGCGGCTCATGGACACCCATCGATTCCTGCTTGGCGCGCGACGTCAGGCCGAGCTTCGCACCGACGATCCGCTCGCCGCCCGCGAGCTTCTGGGAGATGATCTCATCTTGGATGAGATAGGCGTCCTCGACCGTGAGGCCCGGCTCGGTGTCGGTGATCGGCGCCACCGCCTCGGCGGCCGCCTCGGCACCGAGTAGGTACTCGGCCCATTTCGCGTGGTCGATCATCGACTGGCGGTCGACTCGGCGTGTCGCTCGTCCGCGATCTCGACGGCAATCCCGATCAGCTGGTCTTCCTGGCCGCCCACGAGCTTGCGTTCCCCGGCTCGGACGAGGATCTCGGCGCCCGACACGTCGTACCGCTGGGCGGCGTTGAACGCGTGCTTCAGGAAGCTCGAGTACACGCCCGCGTAGCCCATCACCAGCGCCATTCGGCTCAGGACGCACTCGTCGTCCATGACCGGTCGGACCACATCCTCCGCCGCGTCGAAGAGGGCAAACGTGTCGATCCCGGTGCGGATGCCGAGCTTGTCGCAGACCGCGACGAGGGCCTCGCACGGAGTGTTGCCGGCGCCGGCCCCGAAGCGCCGCGTCGACCCGTCGACCTGCACCGCGCCGGCGCGGATGGCGTGGATCGAGTTCGCCACGCCGAGCGCGAGGTTCTCGTGGCCGTGGAAGCCGACCTGGGCGTCCGGGCCGAGCTCGGTGACCAAAGCAGAAACACGATCGGCGACCTGCTCGAGGATGAGCGCACCGGCCGAATCGACGACGTAGACGCACTGGCAGCCCGCGTCGGCCATGATGCGCGCCTGGCCGGCCAGGACCTCCGGCGGCTGCGTGTGGGACATCATCAGGAAGCCGACGGTCTCGAGCCCCATCTCGCGTGCCAGCCCGAAGTGCTGGATCGAGATGTCAGCCTCGGTGCAGTGCGTCGCGACCCGCACGACCGATGCTCCGACGTCGGCGACGGCACGGATGTTCTCCTTGGTCCCGACCCCGGGGAGCAGCAGCGTCGCGATCCGTGACCGCGTTGCCGTCTCGGCGGCGACGCGGATGAGGTCCAGTTCGTCGGTCAGGCTGAGGCCGTAGGTGAACGACGAACCGCCCAGCCCGTCGCCGTGCGACACCTCGATCACGGGCATGCCCGCGTCGTCCAATGCGGAGACGATGCCCCGGACGTCGTCGGTCGTGAACCGGTGGCGCTTGGCGTGGGAGCCGTCGCGGAGGCACGAGTCGGTGAGTCGGACGTCGAGATCGGCCGAGAAGGTCATGTGGCCGCTCCGATCAGCAATTGCGCCACCCCTTCGCCGACACGTGTCGCGGCGGCGGTCATGATGTCGAGGTTCCCGGCATAGGCGGGCAGGAAATCCCCGGCGCCCTCGACCTCGAGGAACACGGCGACCCGCTTGCCTTCCATCAGCGGAACTTCGTCGAACTGGGGCTCGGAGGTGAGGCGGTACCCCGGAACATACGTCGCCACCTCGCGCACCATGTCGTTGATCGAGTCGCGAATCCGCGCCTCGTCCGCGTCTGCGGAAACTGCGCAGAACACCGTGTCGTGCATGATGATCGGCGGCTCGGCCGGGTTGAGGATGATGATGGCCTTGCCCCGTTCGGCGCCTCCGATCACCTCCACGCCCATCGCCGTCGTGTGGGTGAACTCGTCGATGTTCGCTCGGGTGCCCGGGCCGGCCGAGGCCGAGGCGACCGTGGCCACGATCTCGCCGTAGTGCACCGGTGCGGCCCGGGCCACGGCGTGCACGATCGGGATAGTGGCCTGACCGCCGCAGGTGATCAGGTTGATGTTCTCAGCGTCGAGATGCTCGGTGAGGTTCACCGGGGGGATCACGTACGGGCCGACCGCGGCCGGGGTCAGGTCGATGGCGCGGATCCCGGCTTCCTTGTAGCGCGGCGCGTTCGCGCGGTGGACCTTCGCCGAGGTCGCCTCGAACACGATCTGTGGCTGCTCGCTCTGAGCCAGCAGCCAGTCGATGCCCTCTGCCGAGGTCTCGAGTCCCTGCGCGGCGGCGCGTCGCAGCCCCTCGCTGTCGGGGTCGATGCCGATCATGTACCTGGGTTCGATCGCGCTCGAGCGCAACAGCTTCGCGAGCAGGTCGGTCCCGATGTTGCCGCTCCCGACGATCGCGGCAATCGCCTTCGTCATCGCACGCTCCTCCCGTTTCCCGTGTCGCGCGCACAGCGCCACTGTCCGGTGGTGCGTCCCGGTGGGCGGTACGGGTTATGCAAAGCCTACCGAAACGCTCCCCAACACGTCGAAATCGCCCCGGATGGTGTCGCCGGCGCCCACGTCGATGGCTCGGGTGCACGCACCCGGCATCACGACGTGGCCCGCGTCGAGGGTCAGGCCGAACTGGCCGAGCTTGTTGGCGAGCCACGCCACTGCGGTGGCGGGATTCCCGAGCGCCGCGCCCGACGCCCCGGTCTCGACGATCTCACCGTTCCGGCGCAGCGTGCAGCCGAGCAGCCGCAGATCGGTCGCCTCCGGAGGTGTGGCATTGCCACCGAGCACCACTCGCGCCGACGAGGCGTTGTCGGCGATCGTGTCCGGGAGCGTGATCTTCCAGTCGCGCACGCGGCTGTCGATGATCTCGATGGCCGGGAGGACGAACGCCGTCGCTCGCAGCACATCGGCGACGCTCACCCCGGGGCCCTTCAAGGTGTCGTCCAAGACGAACGCGACCTCGATCTCGACCTTCGGGGCACAGAAGTCGGCCGCGGCCAGGACGCTCCCCTCGGACACGAACATGTCAGCGAAGAGGTGGCCGTAGTCGGGTTCGTCGACGCCGAGCATCTGCTGCATCGCTCGTGAGGTGAGCCCCACCTTGTGCCCACGGACCACGGCGCCGCCGGCCAGGCGCTCTTTTGCGTTGATCAGCTGGATCTCGTATGCGTCCGCCACATCGAGCCCGGACCAATCCTGGGTGAGCGGGTTGATCGGTGCCCGCTCGCGCTCCGCGGTGGCGAGCGCAGCTGCGGCTGCTCGGCGGTCAGCCTCGGCGATCACGACACCACACCCCTCTGCACGCGTCGCAGGGTACATCCTCGTGTGAGGCGATTCCCCGGCCTCACGCGCTCGGATCGGTCTCGGGGTCGCCATGGGTGAGGTACGACCACATGCGATCGAGCAGACCACCGTCCCACGTCGCCCGTCGGGCGGCCTCGGCCGCGGAGAGCTCGGTGAGGTGTCGAGCAGAGCGCATCGTCCGCACGCCGAGCTCGACGCGCGCCGAATCCTCGAGGTACCAGCACAGCACCGTTGCCTCTTCGATCGTGGCGCCCACCGTCAGCGCGCCGTTCCCGCGGAGCACGATGGCCCTGGCGTCTCCGAGCGCCTCGGCGACTCGGGCTGCGGCGGCCTCGTCCCGCACGAGTGCCGGGTCGTCCCAGAGCGGGGGGGATGGCGCGAAGTAGCTCGAGAAACCGTGCCGGGCACGGGGCGTGATCCGCGCCACCGACAGCGTCATGGTGTTCGGCGGCTGGGCGCGGCAGATCCCACCCACATCGGGCCGACGTCGGTACACCGCCTGGTGGATCCGCACCTCGCCCGCCGCTTCCGACGGCAACGGCCCATCCGTCTCCACCTCGATGCAGGGGGCACCGGGCGCCACCAGCCCGAGCGGCCAGGGTGGGGAGACGATGAAGCGGTGCTCGTCGATCCGTGCGCTGCAGTGGCCGTACGCGTGGACGAGCCCGGCGCGGGCGAGTGCGCGGCCAGCAATTCGCACTCGACGCGCGGGGTCGGAGTTCACGGGCACCTCGATTCGAAAGGTAGCACCAGCCGCCACCTGCACCAGGTGTGTACAGTGCCATTCCTCCGAGACGGAGCGACGAGCGCAGCGAGACGTGACCAGGGAGACGGAGCGACAAGCGTAGCGAGACGCGACCGGGGAGACGGAGCGGGGAGCGACCGCGAGAGCGAGCGAACGGCTGCGGGCCGGGTATCCCGGTGAGCAGCGAGACGTGACCAGGGAGACGGAGCGACGAGCGCAGCGAGACGCGACCGGAGAGACGGAGCAGCGAGCGGAGACGGAGCGAAGGTCGAGGAATGATGCGAGCAATGGTCATCCACGAGCACGGTGGTCCCGAGGTGCTCCAGCCTGCCGACATCCCCGTGCCCGAGCCGTCACCGGGCGAAGCGCTCGTGAGGGTCAAGGCGGTGTCGGTGAACGGCTTCCTCGACGTCTCGAACCGCGCCGGTCACGTGGCCTTCGCCCGTTACTCCTTCCCGCACGTGCTGGGGTCGGAGCACGCCGGGGAGATCGCGGCGCTCGGCCCGGAGACCGACACCACGTTGTCCGTAGGAGACCATGTCGTCGTCTCCAATCGGATCTCGTGCGGGAAATGCGTCAACTGCCTCGCCGGGCGGGATGAGGCGTGTCTCGAGCTCAGCATCATCGGGGTGACCACCCCGGGTGCGTACTGCGAGTACACGGTCGTCCCGATCGAGAACCTTCGGCCCATTCCTGCGGGCGTGAGTCACGTCGAGGCCTCGGCGATGATCGTGAACGGACCCCTCGCCCAGCACCAGCTCGACTTGGCTGACGCCAAGGAGGGGGATTGGGTGCTCATCCAGGCCGCGGCATCCGCTTCGGGCTCGATGGCCATGCGCACTGCCCAGCACCGGGGTTGTCGCGTGATCGCGACCTCGCGGCAGGCGTGGAAGCGCGAGCGTCTGGCCGAGCTCGGTGCGGATGTGGTGCTCGACTCGGAAGACGAGGGCTTTGTCGCCGCGGTCAAGGACGCCACCGACGGGAACGGCGCCAACGTGGCGATCATCAACATCGGTGATCCGCAGCTGTGGGAGAAGACCATCGAAGCGGTGGCCCTTCGAGGTCGCACGGTCACATCGGGCGCCAAGTTCGGGGAACGCGCCTCGTTCAACGCTCGGACCTTCTACGAGAAGAACCAGACCATCATCGGTGTGCGGACTGGCAACCGTGAGAGCACGGAGCGATTCTGGGCCCAGATCGAGCAAGGCCTGCGGCCCGTCGTGGACAAGGTCTTTCCGCTCGAGCAGGTCGCCGACGCCCATCGTCGGATCGAGGAAGGTCTGAACGTCGGGCGGGTCGTGCTCACCGTTGACTGACGGGGGAGACGTCCGGTGACACCGGCCGCAGATCTTTGACGACGTACTCGCGCCGACCTAATGTCCGAAGTGCATCCACTCTGACTGTTTGCGTTGCATCGTCGACGGGAACGGGCCGAGGGGAATGGGCCGGGGAATGGGGTCGACGAGCGTGGAGTTGAAACGAGTGGAGTCCAAGAG
>CAZCYE010000001.1:24918-51626 GCA_964502775.1 uncultured Bifidobacteriaceae bacterium
ACCAGTGGAGTCCAAGAGACCAGTGGAGTCCAAGAGACCAGTGGAGTCCAAGAGACCAGTGGAGTCCAAGAGAGTGGAGTCGAAAGGAGCGGGGGGTTTCGAATGAGCGGGCTGACCGACATCTCCTACGTACGGTTCCGCGTGCCCGACATGGAGCGGGCCCAGAGCTTCCTGAACGATTTCGGCCTCAACGAGAGCGCCCGGAGCCAGGACACCTCCTATCTGCGTTGCGCCGGCCCGTCGCACCACGTCTACATCGCGGAGCAGGGGCCTCCTGAGTTCGTCGGGTTCGGCTTCGAGGCGGAATCAGAGGACGCCCTGTCAGCGCTCGCGGACAACGCGGGCGCTGAGGTCCACGAGTCCTCGGAGCCAGGGGGTGGCTCGGTCGTCACCCTGACTGATCCCGATGGATATCGCATCGACATCGTGCATGGAATGGAGCGCGTCGAGCCCGAGCAGATTCGACCCCCTCTCGTGCTCAACTACGCCCATGAGAAGGGGCGGATCAACGAGACGCAGCGGCCCGAAGTCGGCCCCGCGCAGATCAAGCGGCTCGGTCATGTCGGCATCAAGGTCAGCAGTCTCCCGGGCACCATCAGCTGGTACGAGGACAAGCTCGGTCTGAAGACCACCGACATGCTCACGGTTGGGCCCGAGAACCACGAGGTGGCGGCGTTCCTTCGGCTCGATCGGGGTAGTGAGCCGGTGGATCATCACTCGATCGTCATCTTCGAGAGCCCGAAGCCGCAGTTCCATCACTGCGCGTTCGAGACGCAGGACTACGACTCGGTGGAGACCGCGCACGTGTGGCTGCGTGAGCACGAGTGGGAACACTCCTTCGGCGTGGGTCGCCACCTGCTCGGAAGCCAGGTGTTCGACTACTGGGTCGATCCTTGGGGACGGAAGCACGAGCACTTCGCCGACGGAGACCTGTTCGATCAATCGCGCGAGGTGCAGCGGCACCCGATTGATCAGACACCGATCGCGCTGTGGGGACCGGAGCCTCCTGCGAACTTCATCGGGTGATGGCCAAGGATCCAGCGGTGGCTCCGTGGAGCCTTGTCACGTACGTCATCGGCGGCGAGGCCAAGGAGCATGTCGGGACGCTGGGCGCTGACGATGTCGTGCGCGTCGTGCCGGAGCTGGCCGAGTACGACGGGTTGATGCCCGCCATCCGAAATTGGTCCGAAGTCTCAGCGATGCTGCGGTCTCACGATCCGCAGCGTCACGAGCCCGTCCCCGATGCACGGATCCTCGCTCCGCTTCGGTACCCGCAGAAGATCCTGTGCGCGGGTGCCAACTACTGGTCCCACCTGAAAGAGATGGGTGGAAACGCTGATGATCAAGGAGCCAGCGACCCGTACTTCTTCATCGTGCCCGCTACCACGATCGCCGGACCCGACGATCCGATCGAGATCCCTATCGCCGACGAGACGCGGATCGACTGGGAGGGTGAGCTCGCAGTCGTGATCGGCCAGCGCGCGCGGAGCATCCCGGTCGAGAGTGCTCGTGCGCATGTCGCCGGGTACACCCTCTGCAACGACGTCACCGCGCGAGGGCTCCACCAACGGTCGTCATGGGTGGCCCCTCCGTTCGAGTGGGACTGGCTGAAGTCGAAGGGTCGCGACACCTTCCTCCCGACCGGCCCCGGTGTCACCCCGGCGTGGTTGGTGGACGATCCGCATGACCTGCACCTGCGCCTATGGGTGAACGACGTCTTGAAGCAGGACGCGAACACGAGCGACTTGATCACCGACATCTGGCACCTGGTCGCTGCGGCCAGCGCGATGGTGACCCTCGAGCCTGGAGACCTCATCGCAACGGGAACTCCTGCCGGCGTGGGCGCTCCACGGGGGGAGTACCTACACCCTGGTGACGTGGTCACGGTAGAGATCGACGGCCTTGGGCGCCTGAGCAACCCGGTTCAGGCCGAGTCGCGGGCTCAGGCCAGGCGCGAGAGCGTGTCCGCCTCCGACTCCTGATCCTCGCTGGAGCTCACGTAAGCCCACGCGCCCCTGGGCGCCGTTCGGGTCTCACCCCGAGGAGCGGCCACCGAGAGTGCCATCTGGACCGCGAGTCGGATCGGGAGAGAGTCACGAGCGGGCTCGGCTTCGGCGATCACCCAGAGCGCGGTGCGCGCCAGGTGGCGCCCGATCGCGCCGACGGCCTCCCGGGTGCCCCGCTCGTCCCGGACGATGGTGTCGAGCAGGGCCCGGTGGTCGGCTTCGGTGTTCCGGCTCCACCACGCCTGTGCGTCACGCAGCTGGTAGAAGCGCAGGTAGCGCGAGGCCCGCTCGGCCTGGAACTCGATGAGCTGGACCAGCTGCTCACCGGCGCCTCTCACGAGCACCCGGTGGAACTCACGGTGGGCCCGCTTCCATCCTGCGAAGTCCTCCTCGTCGGTGGCGGCGCGCATCCGGCCGAGTGCCTCCTCGGCGGCCTGGATGTCATCGGGCGTCAGAGTGGGAATCGTGAGGCCGACCGCGAACGACTCGAGCAGGATGCGGGTGGAGTAGACGGTCTCGAGGTCGCTCAGGTCGAAGCCCCTCACCCGAGGGCGCTGGTTCGGCTCCGCGTCGATCAGCCCTTCCTCTTGCAGCATGCGGAGTGCCTCGCGCAGTGGAGTACGGCTGACCCCCAGGGCCTGGGACAGGCGGACCTGCGAGAGCACGCTGCCGGGTGGGAGCGTCCCGTCGAGGATGAGCTGTCGAAGTCGCGCGTGCACCGCGAGGCGGGACCGCCGGCGGTCAGGGATCGTCAAGGGCTCGACGGCCGAGAAGGTCGCCACCCCGCCGGGCACACGGCGAGGAGCGAGCCTGGTCACGTTCGTCACGGCCGCATCCTAGGTTAGGGTCAAGAATGCGAGCCTCGAGCGCGACCTTGATTGCGGCCTTGATTGCGCGGTGCAGCGCTGCGCCCCGCGAACGGGAGACGATGCGATGCCCTTGATCCAGGTGCACATGGCGGTGGGCAGGAGCGACGACCAGAAGCGGGCGTTGCTGGCTGCCATCACCGAGGCAGTGCACCAGACGATTGGTGCCCCCGTCGAATCCATCCGCGTCTGGATCGATGAGTTCCCACGCACTGAGTACATGGCCGCCGGTAGGCTGCTTGCTGACAAGGAGTGAGCCAACGGTGGAGATGATCACCCACTTCATCAACAATCAGCACGTCGAATCCGTCGATGGGAGCGTGTTCCCCGACGTCAACCCGTTCACCCGCGAGGCGTGGGCATCGATCGCGCTGGGAGGCGCCGCCGAAGTCGATCTTGCCGTCGCCGCGGCGCGCGCGGCCTTTGCCGACGGTCCGTGGCCCCGGATGTCGCCCGACGAGCGAGGCCGGTACCTGACCGACTTGGCCGACCTGATCGATCGCCACGCCGATGACCTGGCTCGGCTCGACACCACCGACATGGGCAAGCCCATCACCCAGGGACTCGGCAAGGACCTGCCGCGGGCTGCACACAACTTCCGGTTCTTCGCCGACTTCGCGCGCGGTGTCGAGGACGAATCGATACCCACCGCGACTGGTCACCACATCTATACGCGCTACGAGCCCGTGGGCGTCACCGCGGCTATCGCACCATGGAACTTCCCGCTGATGCTGGAGACCTGGAAGGTGGCTCCCGCGCTCGCGTTCGGCAACACGGTGGTGCTGAAGCCGGCGGAGCAGACGCCCGCATCGGCGCTGCGCTTGGCCGAGCTCGCCGCCGAGGCCGGCTTCCCACCGGGTGTCCTCAACGTGGTCCACGGCCTCGGCCCCGGCTCGGCCGGCGAAGCGTTGACGTCGCACCCCGGGGTCGACCTGGTGACGTTCACCGGCGAGTCCAATACCGGCCGCGCGATTCTCGCGGCCGGCGCGCCGACCTTGAAGCGAGTCAGCTTCGAGCTGGGTGGCAAGGGGGCCAACCTCGTCTTCTCGGATGCCGACCTCGACAGCGCCGTCACCTGGTCGCTCCGGGCGGCCTTCACCAATACGGGCCAGGTGTGCCTGGCGGGATCGCGGATCTACGTGGAGCGGCCGGTCTACGAGGACTTCCTGGCTCGATTCGTCGCGCAGGCGGAGGCGATGAAGTTGGGTGACCCGATGGACGAGACGACTGAGGTGGGGCCGCTCGCGTCGGAGGAGCACTTCGAGAAGGTCTCGATGTACGTGCGCCTGGCGTCCGAGGAGGGCGCAAAGGTGTTGACCGGTGGGGTCGGCGACCCCTGGTTCGTGCGCCCGACCGTGCTCACGAACGTCGACCCGGCGATGCGGGTGTGCCGGGAGGAGATCTTCGGGCCCGTGGTGACCGTTCAGCCCTTCGACGACGAGGCTGATGCGGTCGCGATGGCCAACGACACTCGATATGGCCTCAACGCCATGGTGTTCACCGAGAGCTTGCGGCGCGCTCACCGTGTCGCCGCGCAGCTGCGAGCCGGAACGGTGTGGGTCAATTGCTTCTTCGTGCGTGATCTCCGAGCGCCCTTCGGGGGCTACGGCGATTCGGGCATCGGCCGGGAGGGCGGGCGCTACAGCCGCGAGTTCTTCACCGAAGCCAAAGCCGTGGTCATGGAGGTCTGAACGCGCCTCGCGCGTCACCGGTCGCGGCCGGCGGTGAGCCCAGTTCCTCCCGGCCGCCGGGAACGGACACGGGGCCTACCGGGACAGCGAGGGTGGCGAGAGGGGTCACGTGCCCCGGCCGGGCCCTCCGGTTGACGCCCGAAATCTGGATACACTAAGTTGCACCTGCCGCTACGTCGGGCACGATCGGCTTGAGCGTGTTGACGGCGGAAGATTCCAAGGCCCGGAGGGTTTCGAAAGATGGTCGACGTAGCACTGCCCATGGAAGGCGACAAGTACCTCGAGACCGAGCTGGTCTCGAGCGAGCGCTACACGTCGCAGGACTTCCTCCAGCTCGAGTCCGAGCGCCTGTGGCCGCGGCTGTGGCAGGTCGCCGGCCGCGAGGAGGACATCCTCAACGTCGGAGACGTCCTCGAGTACAAGATCGGGGACCAGTCGTACATCCTCGTGCGAGACACCGACGAGTCGGTCAAGGCCTTCCACAACTCGTGCATGCACCGCGGCACGCTGCTCGTCGCGGCGAGCACCTCACCGGGATCCGACCCGTGGCCCGAGGGCCGCGGCAACGTCAACGACATGCCGTGCTCACCGGGCAACGAGGGCAAGATTCAGTGCAACTTCCACGGTTGGGCCTACAACCTCGACGGCTCGATCCACTTCGTGCCCGGCCGGTCGGACTTCGGTCCGGGGATGCTGGACAACGACGCCATCCATCTCCGCGACGTGGCCGTCGGCACCTGGGGTGGGTTCATCTTCATCAACCCGGACGGCAATGCCGGACCCTTGCTCGATTGGCTCGGTCCCATCCCCGACCGGCTGGCACCCTTCCGGCTTGAGGACATGCGAACGCACCGCCACCTTGCCGTGGTGGTGGACGCCAACTGGAAGCTGGCCGTGGAGCAGTTCCACGAGAACTACCACGCGTGGGTGACCCACATCGTGGACATCAACGATGTCGGTGCACCCGCGACCGGTCCGGGCGGACGACAGGCCGGCCAGGAGGGGGTTGGCCGCGGCGGCGGCGTGCCTCCCGCCGCGATCATGAACATGTTCGATTACGAGCGCTATCCCATGGGGCACTCGATGTTCTACCAACTCGCCTGGCAGCCCACCGCCGGCATGCCCCTGAAGATGCTCGGCGATGTCGGTCCCGATCCTCGCCAGTTCGTGCGCGAGGCCTTGGCCTACATGGACCACAACCGCCGGATCTCTCCGTACGAAGTCGAGTACTTCGAGACCATGGGCGATCTGCCCCTGGACATGTTCGCGCCGGACTTCATGATCAAGCTCCGCCGCGAGGCGTGCGCCGCCAAGGGCATCGACTTGTCACACGTCCCCGACATGGAGATGTGGGGCTTCCCGATCGAGTACCTCTGGTTCCCGAACATGACCGGCCCGGTTGCCGGCAACAGCTACCTGAACCTGCGGATGCGGCCGTACGGGACGGACCCCGACAAGTGCATCTTCGAGATCAGATCCATGTTCCGCTACGCGGAGGGCGAGGCACCGGAGCCCGAGCGTGAGTTCATCGAGGACTGGCAAGCCAACCAGGACCGCATTCCGGTCGAGTTCCTCCAGGACTTCGCCATGTACCGGCGCATCCAGCAAGGGTTCCACCAGCGGTCGTTCCCGGGGAGCCGGCTCAACCGCCAAGAGCACAACGACCGCTTCTATGAGCGTGTCATCGACAGCTATGTCAACAGCAAGAACGGCAAGGTGGGGGGGAAGCGATGAGTGACGCGGCCGCGGAAACGAGCGATGCACCCATCTCGCGGGAGTACGAGCACCAGCTCCTGCCGGTACCGGGCGTGTGGAACGTCGATCCGATGCACTCGTGCCTGGCGTTCGAGTGTCGGCACATGCTGCTGACGCCCATGCGGGGCTGGTTCTCGTCGTACTCGGGCCAGTTCAACATCGCCGAGGTACCGGAGGAGTCCTCGGTCGAGGTGACCATCGACGCGGAGAGCCTCCAAACGCCGAGCCCGCCCGTCGCGGCCGGTCTGGTGGGGGAAAACCTCCTGCAGGCCGACAAGTACAAGACCCTGCACTTCAAGAGCACCAGCGTGCAGCACGTCGAGGCGGACCTGTGGAAGATCACGGGCGACCTGACCATCAGGGACACCACCCGTGAGGTGGTGCTCGACGCGAGCTTCGAGGGGGTCATCCCCTCCCCGCCGCCGTTCGGTGGGGTGCGGGCCCGGACGGCCTTCTTGGCCACGACCGAGTTCGACCGGCGTGACTTCGGGATGGACTGGAACGTGCCACTTCCCGATGGCGGCTGGCTGGTCGGCAATCGGGTCGTGCTCACCCTGGATGTGGAGGCCACCCTGGCGTAGCTGCTCCCCGGAGACTCGGGGAGCAGCGCCCTGGTCCGCACGGCGTGCCGGGGTGCCCGCGTTGACAGATCGCACCCGATGGTTACGCTCCATTACGTGCATTTCATCAAGTGCGCACAACCTAAGAAATGTGGGGGGAAACAGATGAGGAAGATGAGACGCGGAAGGCGGGCGACCGTAGCGGTCGTCGCGCTGACGGCGACGGCGTTGTTCGTCACCGTCGCACCCAGTCAGGCCGACGTCGGCCACGGCGGTAAGGCCAAGGGCGAGCCGATCAAAGTGATGACGATCGGCACGGTCGGCACTGCCGAGGGCGCGACGACGTCCATTGAGCAGGTCGCCCTGGCCGCTGAGGGTTGGTACAACAACAATGGCGGTGTCGGGCCAGACGGCCGACCGCTGGACGTGATCTTCTGCAACGACCAGGACACGCCCGAGGGTGGTCGGGAGTGTGCGAACCAGGCCATCGCGGAGGAGGTCGTCGCGGTCGTGGGCGGCTACAGCATCCAGGGCGCGTTCCGGATCTTCCCGTTGCTCGCGGAGAACAACATCCCGTGGGTCGGCGGTGGGGCCTTGGGCCCACTCTGGGAGACCGCTGACATGTTGTACCCGTTTGCCGGAGGCGGCGTGACCACGTGGCCGGCCAACGGTGTGCAGGCCGGGAAGAAGGGCTGCACGAAGGCGGGTGCGATGCACTGGCCGTCCTCGACGGGTGACGATGCCACGGCGTACTTCGCCCTCGGCCTTGGGACCGAAGGTGGCGAGCTCGTCAACGAGGGGATCGTGGGCTTCGACGCCACGGACCTCGCACCGGCGGTGGCCGCGGCCACCAGCGGTGGGGTTGACTGCCTGATGTTCGGCATGTCTCCCGAGCAGGGGGCCTTGACCGTGCAGTCGGCCCAGGAGCTGGGCTTCGAGGGGACGCTCGTCTTCTACCCCGACGCCGTCCCACCCTCCGTCGTCGAGCAGACCGGTGGCAAGGACTCCCCGGCTCAGAATGGGGTCACGTCCTCCTGGTTCCCGGTCGCGAGCGACCCGGTATGGAACACGGCCAAGAAGGCGGTGAAGAAGTACTCCCCGGACCCCAGCGCGGTTCGCTTCACCGACAGCTTCAACGCCCAGATCCCGTGGGTGGCCTTCGTGGGCTTGGATGCCGTCCTCGACACGCTGGACTCGACCGAAGGGCTCACCGGGGCAGACCTGATCACGGTCTTGGACTCCGGGGATGAGTTCGATCTCGGTCGCTTCCTTGGTGCTCCGATCCAGTTCGCGGACCACATTCCGGTGCTGCTTCCGGACGGTACCGAGGTCACCCGGGTGTTCAACCCGTACGTCGTGAACCTCACGATCAAGAACTCCAAGTACCGCTGTGTGAAGCCGTGCAAGTTCATCGACATGACCGACCTCATGTTGTCCTACAAGCCATAGAGGCGGTTCCAGGTAGTTACGTACCCTCCCATCCGGGAGGGGGGAGTCAGGACGGGGGCGAGCCCGGGGCACAAAACCTCGGGCTCGTCCTCCGCTCCCTCCCCACCATCTGAGGCGGGCCCGGAGCGGTCCGTCGTCGAAGCGTCGGAATGGGAGCCAGGCAAGGCAATGGACAAGAACCTGGACGGGACCGTCACGAAGAACGACGGTCGCTTTGATGTGCACTTCGAGCGACACTTCGACGCCCCGGTTGAGCGGTTGTGGGCCGCGGTCACGCAGCCGGATCTGCTCGAGGGTTGGCTCGGCGGCCCGGTGGACGAGCTGGAGCTGGTCGAGGGCGGCAACGTGGTGATCCAGATCCATCCCAAAGGACCCGCCACCGTCTATGGAAAGGTCATCCGGGTCGAGCCGCTCAGGGTGCTCGAGCTGACCTGGGACGTGCCGGCCTGGAGGAACATTCCCGACTTCTTGGGGACCACGATGCGGTGGGAGGTCCGGGCCGACGGTGACGGGTCCGAGTTGGCACTCACCCACTCCCTCCCCGCTGAGCACGCGTGGCACGTGCACGCGATGCTCGGTGCGTGGCACCTTCACCTCGACGCGCTGCCGGCGGTCCTCGCCGGGAGCCCGATCCCGCGCTTCGAGGAGACGGACTTCTTCGGGATGCGCGACACCTACGCCGAGCTCGTCGGCCCGGTGGAATAGGGTATCGGCGGAGCGACCCACATGAGGCCCCAATCCGTTCCCCCGTGCATCGTCTCTGTCGTCGTCGCCCTCGAAAGGTACTGACACCGTGGATGATGTGATCCAGTTCACGCTGCTGGGCCTCGGGGCGGGCGCCGCGTATTCGCTGGCCGCATTAGGGATCGTGGTGACCTACCGCGGGTCGGGGGTCATCAACTTCGCCCAGGGGGCCATCGCCGGTGCGGCCGCCTTCGTCTGCTGGCGGGAGTTCTACGAGAACGAGGGCTGGCCGTTCTGGGCGTCGTTGATCATGGGTGTCCTGCTCGCAGCAGGCATCGGGGTCGTCACGCAGCTTCTGGTGATGCGCACGTTGCGGCGCGCTTCGGCCCTGGCTCGCACCGTCGCCACACTGGGAATCCTGGTGATGGTGCAGTCGTACCAGGGGCAGGTGTACGGCAACGAGCTCTGGATAGTCATCACCGAGTTGCCCAACAGCACCGTCGACCTCGGCGGAGGCATCATCATTCCCGAAGATCGCTTCTGGCTGGCCGCGATCGCCCTCCTCGTCGCCGCTGGGTTCTGGGCGATGTACCGCTACACGAACTTCGGGCGTGCCACTACGGCCGTCGCGGAGAGCCAGGATGTCGCCTCGTCGCTGGGGTGGTCGCCGAACCTCATCGCGGCCGTCAACTGGGGCCTGGGGTGTGGTCTCGCCGGCCTGGCGGGAATCCTGATCACGCCGCTCATCGGCCTCAACACCGGGGCGATGACCAACCTCGGCTTTGCCGCGATCGCGGCCGCGCTCGTCGGTGGCTTCCGGTCGTTGCCGCTCACGCTGGGCGCCGGTTTCGGCATCGGGATCCTCAGGAGCCAGCTCACCCGGTGGCTGCCGGAGCTCGGCCTTCCCCGGGAGATCGACATCACCGGCCTTCCCGATTCCGTGCCGTTCTTCATCATCATCGTGGTGCTCGTGATCAGCGGCCGGGCGCTGCCGATCCGCGGCGACCTCCTCCAGCGGCTCCCGCGGGTCGGAACCGGGCGATTCCGCCCGGGCGTGGTGATCCCCCTGGCGGTGGTGGCCACCCTGGTCATCCTCGAGTTGGGTCCCGCGTCCGTCCTCGGCCTCGGTATCGAAGATCCGGGCTGGGCGGGTGCGGTCATGAGCACGATGGCGTTGGCCATCATCCTGCTGTCCGCCGTCGTGATCGTGGGGTACGCCGGCCAGGTCTCGCTCGCACAGTTCGCGCTCGCGGGGTTCGGGGCCTGGGCCGCGGGGGGGCTCATCAACGAGTTCGACGTCCCGTTCGAGCTCGCCGTGGTGATCGCGCTGGCGGCCGGGGTCCTGATCGGAGCGGTCTTCGCCATCCCGGCCGTGCGGACCCGGGGCGTGAGGCTGGCCATCATCACCTTCGGGCTGGCGACCGTGCTGCATCGGATGCTCTTCGCGAACGTTCCCCTGACCGGAGGACGCACGGGGACGGAGATCGGTCGGCGCTCGTTCCTCGGTATCGACATCGACCCGCTGCGGAGCCCGGAGCGGTACGCCGCCTTCGTGTTCGTGGTGTTCGTGGTGTGCGCGATCGCGGTCGCGAACGTCCGCCGCGGCCGGGCCGGGCGTCGGATGATCGCGGTGCGCGCCAACGAGCGCGCCGCCGCGTCGATGGGTATCAGCGCCTGGGGCGTGAAGGTCTATGCGTTCAGCCTGGCGTCGGCGATCGCCGCACTCGGCGGAATCCTCCTCTTCTTCTCGGCCACCCCGATCATCTACGAGTCCATCTTCCCCTTCAAGTCGATCACCGTCCTCACGACCGCGGTGATCGGCGGCATCGGGTTCATCATGGGCCCGTTCGTCGGTGCGCTGTGGCTGCCGGGCTCGCTCGGGGCCAAGTTCGTCAGCGACGTCATCGGCATCCCCGCCGAGTGGCTGGCGTTCATCGGGGGTGCATTCGTCCTCCTCATCATCCTGCGCCACCAGGACGGCGCCGCCAGCACGTTCACGCGCCTCGGGCGGTTCCTCGGCTCCAAGATCACCGCGAGCTCGGAGCGGAGCGGAGAGCCCGGGCCCGTGCTGACCTTCTTGCGCCGGTTCACCGGCCACACCGTGGCCGGTGAGACCGAGACGATCGTCGCCCAGGCCCGCGGTACGAGGACGCACCGCGTGACCCCTCGCCGCCTCGAGATCCGCGACATGACCGTCACCTACGGCGGCATCACGGCCGTCGACCACGTCGACATGACGATCGAGCCCGGTCAGATCGTCGGGCTCATCGGCCCCAACGGGGCCGGCAAGACGACGCTCGTGGACGCAGCCACCGGGTACACGAAGTACTCAGGTGAGGTGCTGCTCGACGGCCAGAGCCTGGATCGCATGGCTCCTCACCGTCGGGCCCGCGCCGGGCTGACCCGCTCCTTCCAGACCCTGGAGGTCTTCGAGGACCTCACGGTCGCGGAGAACCTCCGCACTGCGTCCGACCCGGGCGGGGCCATGCCGTACTTCATGGACATCGTCTACCCCCGGCATCTTCCGTTGTCCGAGGCGGCACTCGCCTGCATCGACGAGTTCAACATCGGGGAGCTCCTCGAGCGCTTGCCCACTCAGCTCTCCTACGGGCAGCGGCGTCTCACCGCGATCGCCCGATCCGTGGCCACGTCGCCCTCGGTGCTGCTCCTCGACGAGCCGGCCGCCGGTCTGGTGGAGTGGAGCGCCATGGAGCTCGCGACCCTGGTGCGGCGCCTGGCCAGCGACTGGGGCATGGGCATCCTCGTGATCGAGCACGACATCCGCTTCGTGATGACCGCGTGTGACACGGTCATGGCGCTCGACTTCGGCAAGGAGATTGCCTTCGGATTGCCCGAAGCGGTTCGCCACGATCCCAAAGTCGTTGCCGCCTACCTGGGCGATGTTGACGATGCGCCGCGAGGCCGTACGAGCCCCGCCGTCACCGCCAAGCCTGAGCCGGCGGCCGATCTCGCCGGAACTCCCCCGAGCAGACGAGGCTGAAGGAATGACGAGCGCAGCACCCGCAGCCGCCGCGACCGCGGAGAAGTCGCCGCTCCTCGGCGCGGAGGGATTGGCTGCCGGATACGGCCATGTGCCCGCCATCGAGGAAATCCACTTCGAGATCGCTCCGGGCGAAGTGGTGGCGATCCTGGGTGCCAACGCGTCGGGCAAGTCGACGACGTTGATGGCGCTCGTGGGGCTTCTCGACCCGATGGCCGGCAGCGTCTCCTGGCTGGGCCAGCCGTGCAAGAAGCCGCTGCACGTTCGTGCCCGCCAGGGCATGGCGTACGTCGTGGGCGATCGCGGCGTCATCTCGAGCCTGACGACCGCCGACAACCTTCGGTTGGGAATGGGACCGGTGGAGCGGGCCCTCGAGCTGTTCCCCGAGCTCCGGCCGCTCATGAAGCGTCCGGCGGGGCTGCTGTCGGGGGGCGAGCAGAAGATCCTCGCCCTGGCCCGAGCGCTCGCCTGCGACCCCAAGATCATCCTGGCTGACGAGTTCTCCCTGGGCCTGGCGCCGGAGATCGTCCACCGGCTGCTGGACGCACTCGCGGCTGCAGCCGAGCGGGGGGTCGCCGTGGTGCTCGTGGAGCAGCAGGTGGTCCACGCGCTGCACTTCGCTTCCCGCGCGTACATCCTGAAGCAGGGCCGGATCATCATGCACGGGCCAACGCCCGGGCTCCTCGACCGGCTCGACGAGATCGAGACGAGCTACCTCGTCAAGTGAGCCGACCCCGAAGTCGGCGGGTCGAGCTTGCCGCCGGGGCCGGATGAGGTGAGGCGCGGCCTCAGACCTTCTTGAACTGAGGCGCGGTGCGACGTGCCATCTCCTCGGGGAGGCGACGCTGCTGCTCCTCGGGCGACACGTCCTCGACGACGGTCGAGATGGACCACCGGTGGCCGAACGGGTCACGGAGGGTGCCCGAACGCCGGCCGTAGAAGCGGTCGGCGATCTCCCGCTCGACCTTGGCGCCCGCGCTCTGCGCCTGCGCCCACATGGCCTCGAGCGCATCGTGGTCGGCGACGTTGATCGTGAACTGCACGCTGACACCACCGAGATTGTTCGGCTCGTACCAATCCTCGTCGGGCCGTTGGTCCGAGATCAGGAGCGTCGCGTCGCCGATCTTGATCTGGGCATGGGGGATCCTGCCGTCGGGCATGACGAGCCGGTAGAGCTCCTCGGCGCCGAATGCCTTGACGTAGAAGTCGATCGCGTCGGACGCGCCATCGGTGCAGATGTAGGGAAGGACCGACTCCATCAAGATCTCCTCAGTGGGCTGGCAGCGTCGTGCAATCTAGCCAACCGCCGTGGGCGTGTCGATCCGTCGATCCGTCGATGCGTCAACCAGTCGACGGACTCGCACTCCCGCAGTTGTCGGTCGTCGAATGGGCATGGCAGACTGCGCGCCCATCGGCGAAGGAGGCGACCTCACATGATCCTGGTCACGGGCGCGACCGGCAACGTCGGCCGGCTCCTCGTCACGCTGCTCGTCGATGAGGGCGTCGAGGTTCGCGGCCTGTCGCGGGATCCCGAACGGGCTGGGTTACCTCCGGGCGTGGACGTGGTCGTCGGCGACTTCGGCGATGTCGAGACGCTCAAGCCGGCGATGCAGGGCGTGGACGGCGTGTTCCTCGCGTCCTACGGACCTGACACTGCCGTCTACGACGCGAACGTCGCCAGCACCGCCGCGGCCGCCGGCGCACGGCGGATCGTGAAGATCACCATCAACGGTGTCGAGGAGGGCGACCAGGATCCGGTCACCACGTGGCACCGTGGTGGTGAGGAGGCCATCGATCGTGTGGGCATCCCGCGCACGTATCTGCGGTGCCCCGAGCTGATGGCTACGTCGCTGTGGTGGGCGCCGACCATCAAGAAGATGGGAAAGGTCTTCGTCCCGTTCGCAGACAGCTCAGGTGCTCCGGCCGACCCGCTCGACGTGGCCGCGGTTGCCGCCCGCTGCCTCACCCACGCCCGTACGGAGGACGCCGAGTCTCTCGAGATCACGGGTCCGGAGGTCCTCACCCCCCGGGAGCGCGTTCGCCGGCTCGGAGAGATCCTCGGTACCACGCTGGAGTGCGTGGAGGTTCCCCGCCAGGTCGCCTACGACAACATGACCGCCGCCGGCATGACGCCCGTGATCGCCAACGCCCGCCTCGACATGATCGAGCTCAAGGCGAAGAACAAGCGTGGAGCGGTTCCCCTCGACACCGTCGAGGCCGTGGCCGGGCGCCCACCCCACACCTTCAACGAATGGGTCGCCCGCCATCTCGCGGCGTTCCGCTGACCCAAATGATGGGTTAGGTGAGGGGCCCGGGGAAGTGGCAGGCCACGAAGTGCCCGGCACCGATCTCGCGCACGATGGGCTCCTCGTCAGTGCAGCGCTGCTCGGCGCGCGGGCAGCGGGTGCGGAAGCGGCACCCGCTCGGCGGATCGAGCGGCGATGGGAGGTCGCCGGCCACGAGCATCGGCTGCTCCTCCACGAAGGGGTCGGGCACGGACACCGCGCTGAGGAGCGCCTGGGTGTACGGGTGCTCGGGCCGCGCGTAGAGCTCGTCAGGCGTTGCCACCTCGCAGAGCTTGCCCAGGTACATGACGGCGACGAGGTCGCTGATGTTCTTCACGACCGCGAGGTCATGGGCGATGAACAGCAGCGTCAGCGAATAGCGGGCCTTCATGTCCTCGAGCAGGTTGAGGATCTGGGCCTGGATCGATACGTCGAGTGCAGAGACGGGCTCGTCGCAGATGACGAGCAGCGGGTCGAGGAGCAAAGCCCGCGCAATGGCGATGCGCTGACATTGACCTCCTGAGAGCTCTTGCGGCCGGCGGTTACCGACGACGGCCGGGTCGAGACCGACGGCGAGCAGGGCCTCGTCAACGCGGGTATCCCATGGTTTGGGGACGCGGTTGATCGAGAGTCCTTCGGCCACGATGTCCCGCACCTTGCGGCGCGGGTTGAGCGACGAGATGGGGTCCTGGAAGATGACCTGGAGCTTGGGACGAGTCCGTCGCAGCTCCTTGGCCTTCAGCGTGACGAGGTCGCGCCCTTCGAAGACGACGCGGCCCGACGCCGGTCGGTTCAGCATCAGGATCGCCTTGCCCGTGGTGGTCTTGCCGCACCCGGACTCGCCGACCAGTCCGAGGGTCTCGCCCTTGCGCACGTCGAGGCTGACGGCGGATACCGCGTGGACCTTCTTGCCGGCAGCCGCCTTGAACTCCACGACGAGGTTCTCGACCCTCAGCAGGATGTCGGGGTCGTCACGGAGATGAGCGGTGCCGCTCCCGGCCATCAGACCGCCGCCCTCTCGGTGCTGTTCGCGATCTCGAGGCCCGCGGCGGTTCGGCCCGCCGCGAGGTTTGCCTCGAGCGCCTTCTGACCCTCGGGTGTGCCGACGGGGTAGAAGCACGCGAACGAGTGACCGGGACTGGATGCCGGCATCAGGGCTGGGTCCTCGTCGAGGCAGCGGGGCTGTGCGTGGCGGCACCGCGGCGCGAAGCGGCATCCGGGCTTCGGGTCGATCACGTCGACCGGGCGCCCGGGAATGACCGGGAGCCGGGTGTGACTCGGCTCGTCGAGCTTGGGAATGGATGCGAGCAGCGCGGCGGTATAGGGATGGCGCAACTCACGGAACAGCACTTTGGTCGGCGCGATCTCAACGACCTGGCCGCCGTACATGACCATGATGCGATCGGCCCGGCGGGCCACCACCCCGAGGTCGTGCGTGTTGAGGACGATCGCCATGCCGTTCTGGCGCTGCAACGACGTCAACAGGTCGAGGATCTGGCGCTCGATGGTGACGTCGAGGGCGGTCGTCGGCTCGTCGGCGAAGAGCAGCTTCGGCGAGCAGGCGATAGCCATCGCGATGCTGACCCGCTGGCGCATCCCCCCGGACAGCTCGTGCGGGTAGTTGCGGCGCCGCTGTTCAGGCTCGGGTATCCCAACCTGCGACAGCAGCTCGACCGTGCGAGCCCGCGCCGCCTTCCGGTTGAGCTTCAGGTGGAACTGCAACGTCTCCATGATCTGTCGCTCCACTCGCAACACCGGGTTGAGCGAGCTGGTCGGATCCTGGAAGATCATGGAGATCTCCGCGCCCCAGACCGAGCAGGCCTCGTCACGGTCCATCGCCCAGAGATCGCGCCCGTCGAAGGTGACGTGCCCGGCGGTGTGGGCGCGCGATGGGGTGAGGCGCATGATGGTTCGGGCGAGGACCGTCTTGCCGGAGCCCGACTCGCCGACGACTCCCAACGTCTCACCCCGCTGCAGCGTGAAGGAGACCCCGTCGACCGCGTGGAGGATGCCCCGGGGGGTCTCGAACCAGGTCATGACCCCGTCGGCAGTGAGGAGCGTGTTGTCGGAACTCGGGTTCACGGGTACCGCGCTCTCAGTCGAGGGCCGAGCTGCGGACATTGGTCAGGCGGCGAGCGCGGTCACCGAGGATCGTGAAGGACAGCACAGTGAAGACCAGGAATGCGGCCGGGATGAACGAGATGTAGGGCTTGGTCTGGAGGAACGCGCGCCCATCACTCACCATCCCCCCCCAGCTCGGGTGCGGCGGCGGAATGCCGAGTCCGAGGTACGAGAGGGCCCCCTCGAGGATCATCACGATTCCGAGGTAGATGAACACATACGGCAAGAGCATGAGGACCACTGTGGGCAGGATCTCCCGCGCCATGATCCGCCGGGGGCTCGCGCCCATTGCCCGCGCCGCGAGCACGGATTCGCGCTTGGTGAGTGCCATGGTTTGCGCTCGGGCCAGCCGCGCGAACGTCGGGATGCCGATCAAGCTCAGTCCTACTCCCACGGTCAGGATGTCCTGCCTGCCGACGGAGGCGACCGCGAGGAGCAGGACGAGCGGCGGGAAGGCCAGGAATACGTCCAGGACGATGCTGGTGGTCTCGTCGACCCATCGACCGTGGAAGTAGCCGCTGACGATCCCCACCACCAAGCCGATCGACAGGGCGATGGTCACTGCCAATGCGCCGACGAGCAACGACTGGCGGGCACCGAAGATCAGTCGAGACGTGACGCTTCGCCCGAAGATGTCGGTCCCGAACGGCTCGTCGACCGAGAAGTGTGGCGCCTCTCGCGGTGGTCCGACGATGCCGTCGAAGGAGTTCAACGGCAGCACATTGGCCAAAGCCGCGAGGAGAATGATGAGCGCGAGCCATCCGATCGCGAACCAGATCCGCACCCGCCCTCGTCGCTTGGGCGCGCCGCCGCGGATGGCGTCGGCATCCAGCGACTCAGGTCCGATGAGTGGGTCGCGTTCGAGTTCCCGCACCATCTCCGGCGATAGCCCCGGTTCGCGAGTGACCTCGGTACTCACGTCAGACCGTCCGAGCGCGGAGGCGCGGGTCGAGCATGCGGTACAAGATGTCGATGAACGAGTTCAGGAGAACGAAGAAGATGGCCACGAACATCACAACACCTTGCACGGCCAGGATGTCCTTGGTGTAGATGTCCTCCGCGATCATTCTCCCGACACCTGGGAAGGAGAAGATGATCTCAACGATCACCGCGGCGCCGAGCAGTCTCCCCAGGCTCAGCCCCGCCATCGTCATCAACGAGAACGATGACGGTCGCAGCGCATGGCGAAACAGGATCCTCCGGTTCGGCAGGCCTTTCGCGCGCGCCGCCAGCACGTAGTCCTCTTGGAGCGTCTGGATCATGTCGGCGCGTAGCAGTCGCGTGAACGCCGGCATCTCGATCAGCGCCAGTGAGAGCGCGGGGAGCGCGATTCCTCGCAGGTTCTCACCAACGTCCTCGTCGAGGGGCGTCCACCCCGTGGCCGGGAAGACGCGTAGCTTCAACGCGAAGATGTAGATGAGGAGCTGAGCTACCACGAACACCGGGATCGCGATCTTGAGCGACGTGAAGGCCGACCAGAACCGATCGAAGCGGCCGTCCGCGTGGTACGCGGTGTACACCCCGACGGGGATCGATACGGAGAGCGCAATCAACAGAGCGATGATCGTCAGCTCCAGCGTGACCGGCACCCGCTGGGCGATGAGATCGTTCACGCTCTCACCGGTGACGTACGACCGCCCGAAATCCAGTTGGACAACGTCCGAGAGCCACCGCCAGTAGCGCTCGTGGAGCGGGTCGTCGAGCCCCAGGGCCTCGTGCACCTCCGCGATCTGTTCTGGTGTTCCTCCCGCACCGAGGATCGCGTCGGCCGGGTCGCCAGGGGTGAGATCCAACAGGAACGCGAGCGCGAAGCTGACGATCAGGAGCACCGCGATGGCATGCAGCACCTTGCGGGCTACGTAACGCGCCATCGCTCGTCACCCCCCAGATCGTCAAGCCCATGCGCACATCGGTGCCCCGGGGTCAGTCTGGAGACGGTTCCCGGGGGCAGATCCCTCCGTGCGGTTGGCGACTGTAACGGATGGAGAGGCACGAGGGCGAGCACGGTTATCCCACGAGAGTAGGTAGTCATTGTATGACCGTGGTGCTAGCGCGCGTCGTTCGACGCGGTCCGGAGATGACTACCGTTGCTTATCCCCTCGAGGTAGGTAAAGTTCTGGGATGGAATCGCTCGGGATGCCACCGAGACGGGGCCGCGTCAATCGGTCGAAGTCCAGTGACAACCCCTACACCCTGGCGGACCTGAACCGCGAGTTTCCTGACGACGCCGCGTGCCTCGATTACCTCTGGCGGAAGAACTACACGCGGGATGGTGCTCATGCCCGGTGCCCGAAGTGCGAGGAGGTCCGGAAGTTCCATCGCGTCGCGAAGCGCCCGTCGTACTCGTGCGACGTCTGTGGGGCTCATCTGCATCCCACCACCGGGACGATCTTCCACAAGTCCTCGACGAGCCTCGCCCTGTGGTTCAAGGCCATCTTCCTCGTGTCCTCGACCCGCGGCGAGATCAGCGCGAAGCAGCTCGAGCGCGAGCTGGGCGTGACGTACAAGACCGCGTGGCGAATGGCGAACTTGATCCGCGGTCGACTCGTGGACCAGGAAGCCCAGCCTCCCCGATGGCGAGGGCGAGGCCGGCCTCCCATGGTGGCTCCGGTCTCGGCACGCGAAGGCGGCAGTTGACGAGGGGTCGTGCGCCTCACTCCCCGCTCAGGAAGCTCTCGCCTTCTGCTTGCGGACGGATTGGCCCAACGGCTTCGTGACCTTGGCGAGATCACACATGAATCTGCCGCGCGTCATTCCGTCCTTGGCTGCAGTTTGCTCACGCCGCCCCTTGGCCATGGCTAAAATCATACCTACGGCGAAGGGATAGATCTGCCCCGGCAAGCCGGTCCCGTCCAGGTCTCGGGGGAGCGGGAGGCCACCTCGGCCAGACCTACCTGCTGAGAAGGGATAGGGCGCCTTGACGAGGCGGGGCGGGGTCGTTACATTGACGCCCACAAGGCGACCCGACGTGGGCTCCTGGCGTCACTGCCGGAATCGAGCGGCGCGATCGGGTCAACTCCAGGGGGGAAATCATGAGGTCGAGTTCGACCAAGAAGTCACGTGTTCCATCGCGGCGGCTGCTCGCGCTCGTGTCGGCGGCCGTGCTGGCCGCGGTCGCGACCGGTCCGATCGCCGATGCCGGCGGCGGTGGTGAGCCGAAGAGCGGGGGCACGATCAGCTACGGGTTCACGTTCGAGGCTCGAGGCCTCGACCCCCTCGTGCTCGGCGGGGCGACCGCCTCGAACGGGGACGGGATCTGGGGGTACATGCTCTACGACTCCCTCCTCCTCGAGAACCGCAAGAACAACACCGTGGTCGGGCAGACCGCAGAGTCGCTCGAGTCGGAGGACGGCATCAACTGGGTCCTGAAGGTGAAAGAGGGGATCGAGTTCACCGACGAGACGCCCTACGACGCGGCGGCAGTGCAGTTCAACTGGGAGCGGTTCGCCGCCCCCGGGAGCCGCTACCCGAACGGGGAGATCATCGCCCAGATCGATCCCGAGTCGTACAACATCCCCGATCCCTTGACGCTCGAGTTCGCGCTCTTGGAGCCCAACTTCCAGTTCCCATCCGCGGTGGCGAAGTGGCTCGGCGTGATCGCGTCGCCGACCGCGATCCAGGGGACGACCGACGCGGACGCCGATACTCCCCACCTCGAGGCGTTCGATGAGGCTCCGGTGGGCGCGGGGCCGTTCATCCTCACTGAGTGGGTTCGGGGCAGCGACGCGACGTTCGAGCGCAACCCGAACTACTGGGACGCGCCCAAGCCCTACATCGACAATCTCGAGATCCACATCATCGATGACCAGGTGCAGCGCTACAACGCCTTCGTGTCCGGCCAGACGAACGTCTCTTCGCTGTGGCGCTCCTTCCCGCAGATCATCCAGGCGGAAGAGGCCGGCTACCGGGTCGTGACGGGTCCAGCGGAGAACTCCACGTTCCTGTTCCTGAACCACGAGGTGGCGCCCTTCAATGACCCGATCGCACGAGAGGCGTTCACCTTGGCGATCGACCGGAAGCAGGCCGCTCGCACGATCGGGCTGGGCTATGCCAAGGCGACCACCCACCTCTTCCCGAAGGCAACAGGGTTCCGGGACGCGGCGTCACGCCTGCCGGCATTCAACCGGCCGCGGGCACAACGCCTCTTCGACCAGTACGCGGAGGAGCACGGTGAGCCCGCGAAGATCCGCTGCAGAACATCGGTGTCCCAGGGCGACCTCTGCGTCTTCATCCAGTCGCAGCTCGCCCAGTTCACCAATGTGGAGCTCGAGGTCGAGACCGGTGCTCCCCAGTCGGCGATCACGGTCTGGCGGGCGGGCGCGTACGAGGCGTCCCAGTTCTCCGTACAGCCCTACCCTGATCCCGACCTGTTCATCTTCCTCGCCTGCGACCAGCGCTACGCGGGCTTCATGAGGTACTGCAGCGAGGAGATGACCGCGGCGCTCACCGACGCGCGCACCGCGGCGTCGACGGCGGATCAGCGTGCTGCCTACAAGCGGGTTCAGCAGCAGTTCCTCAAGGATCTGCCGCTCATCTTCATCTCGAACCAGCCGCAGCACACCGTGTTTGCCGACAACGTCAGGGGCTACAAGTATGCCAACGACGCCATACCGCTCTTCCAGGAGATGTGGCTCGCCGACGCCTGACGCGTTGGATCTGAAGACGTAGCGTTGGGGGACGGCGCCCGAGAGGGTGCCGTCCCCCGGTCGCGCCGACCCCAGGCACCACGGTCTGGCTCGGCCGAGAAGGAGGAGAGTGATGCGGGTCATCGCAATCGAGGAGCACTTCGTGACCTCGGAGGGGGTCGAACTGTCGGAGCGCCTCGGGAGGTTCCGTGGCGGTGCCGTCGCGGCGGTGGCGGACAAGCTCGCTGATCTGGGCGAGGGCCGCATCGAGGCCATGGACGAGGCGGGGATCGACGTGCAGGTGCTGTCGACGCCGGCCATCGGCATCCAGAGCATCGACCCTGCCGAATCGGTGCTGCTCTCGAAGGCGATCAACGACAAGCTCGCCAAGGCTGTCGCCGAGCACCCGGATCGCTTCGCCGGGTTCGCCGCCCTGCCAACCGTCGACGCCGAGGCGGCGGCCGAGGAGCTGGAGCGCACGGTGACCGAGATGGGATTCAAGGGCGCCATGATCAGCGGCCACACGCGGGGCAAGTGGCTCGACGACCAGCAGTTCTGGCCGATCTTCGAGCGGGCCGAGGCGCTCGACGTGCCCATCTACCTGCACCCGGCCCCGCCTCCGCCTGCGGTGTTCGACGCCTACTTCTCGGAGCTGCCCGGCATCATCGGCAACGTGCTCTCGATGCCCGGGTGGGGCTGGCACGCCGAGACCGGGCTGCACTCGTTGCGCATGGTGATCGGTGGCGTCTTCGACCGATTCCCCACGTTGCAGATCATTATCGGGCACATGGGCGAGATGATCCCGTTCTCGCTCGCGCGTGCGAACAACGTCTCCCGCTTCGCCACCCACCTCGAGCACGGCATCGCGGAGTACTTCCACCGGAACTTCTGGATCACCACCAGCGGCTACTTCACATTCGCTCCGCTCCAGTGCGCCCTCACCGTGTTCGGAGCCGACCGGATCATCTTCTCGGTCGACTACCCCTACGCCGACAACGTGGAAGCCACCGAGTTCCTCCACGCCGCACCGATGAGTCCCGCTGACCGGGAGAAGATCGCGCACGGCAACGTGGAGCGCCTACTGAAGATGTGATCACTCGCGCCGGCTTGACGCAGGTGGACGAACGCACGAATGGATCGGAGGCGCGATGAGCAAGGCGACGCGGGTCACGAGTGACGAGGCCATGGAGCCCGTCGTACGGGAGCTCGAGCACCAGTTCCTTCCGGTCCCCGCCGCGTGGACCATCGACCCGATGCACTCCTTGCTGGCCTTCGAGTGTCAGCACATGATGCTCGTGCCGCTGCACGGCTCGTTCTCGTCGTACTCGGGCGAGATCGCCATCGCGGAGGTGCCGGAGGAATCCTCGGTGGAGGTCACCATCGAGGCCGACAGTCTCCAGGTTCCCCATCCCATGGCTGCGACGCACCTGAAGGGGGAGAACTACCTGGAGGTGGAGCGGTACGGGACCCTACGTTTCCGTAGCACGAGCGTGCGCCACGTCGAGGCCCGCCGGTGGAAGATCGTCGGCGATTTGACGATCAAGGACGTGACCCGGGAAGTCGTGCTCGACACGAGCTTCGCGGGAGTGGTCATCCCGCCACCGCAGTTCGGGGGGCTCCGAGCCCGGATGGCCTTCCGGGCCACGACGGCGTTCGACCGGCGGGACTTCGGGCTCGATCACAACACTCCCCTGCCCGGGGGTGGCTGGCTGGTCGGCAACCGTGTGGGCATCACCCTCGACGTGGAGGCAACGCTGGCGTGACCCTCCCCTTGGAGGGCGCGGCTCACATCTTCAGCAGGCGCTCCACGTTCCCGTGCGCGATCTTCTCCCGGTCCTCGGGGCTCATCGGTGCTGCGTGGAGGAACTTGGTGGCTTCCACGTTGTCACTGAAGGGGTAGTCGACCGAGAAGATGATCCGATCCACCCCCAGGACGGTCATCGCGCACTGGAGCGGCGCGAACGTGAAGTAGCCGGCGGTGGTGATGTAAAAGTTGTCGTAGAAGTACTCGGCGATGCTGCGATCCAGGTGCGAGCAGAACTGGCTCATCACTTGGTCCGCGCGGGCGAGCGAGAACGGGATGTTCTCGCCCATGTGCCCGATGACGACCTGGAGCTTCGGGAAGCGGTCGAAGACGCCACCGATGACGAGGCGGAGCGAGTGCAGCCCGGTCTCGCAGTGCCAGCCCCAACCCGCAAGGGCGAGCACTTGGCCGGTGATCCCCGGGAGCCCCGAGAAGTAGGCCTCCTTCACCTGGGGGGGAGGAGGAGTGGGGTGCAGGTAGATCGGCACATCGAGCGCCTCGGCCCGCTCGAAGATGGGCCAGAAGAACTCGTCGTCGAGGAAGCGACCCCGCATGTGGCCGTTGATGAGTGCGCCCTTGAAGCCCAGCTCGCTCACCGCACGCTCGAGCTCCGCCGCCGCGGCGGGGGGGTCGCAGGTGGGAAGGACGGCGAACCCGGCGAAGCGATCAGGGTGATCAGCGACCGCCTTCGCCAACACGTCGTTCAAGTCCCTCGACATCTTCACGGATTCGGGCGGATCGAGGTCCTCGACACCGACCGCGGGCGTGGACAGCACCTGCACGTCGATCCCCGCCTCGTCCATGCCCGCGATGCGGCCCTCACCCAGGTCTTGCAATCTCTCCGCCCACACCTGAAGGGGAGCGCCAATTCTCCCGAGCTTGGCCGATACCTCCAGGCCCTCGGGAGTCATGAAATGCTCCTCGATCGCAATGACACGCACGACTTTCCTCCTTCGATCCGAGCCAGTCAGCTTCGCGCCCGGGCAGCTGAGCACCCGTGCGATAGGGAGAGCGCCGATCGGCGAACTCCCGATTGTAGAGGTACCACGGTGGCGCCCGTCATGGCTCGAAGAGCGCGAAGACCTTGTTGGAGTTGAAGATATGTGACTCGACGAGTGTGCTCCAGGTGGGAGCGCGCCCGAGCTCGTCCATCGCCCCGATGAGCGCGAACCAGTTCAGGAGCTCTTGCTGTCCCGCGTCCTCCAACGCCTCGAGCGTGACCCCTTGCCACGTGGCGTAGTCAGCATGTTCGAGCGCCTGGTACAGGCGCCGATCGCTTTCCATGTCGGGGTGCAGGCGCCAGGTCTTGTCGCAGAGGAAGGCATGGGACCAACTCGATGACGCGATCAGGGCGACCCGCAAGTCCGTGTCACCGAGCGCGCGCACTGTCGCCGCCCCGAGGTCGATCAGCCGACGAGGGCTCGGGGACGGTGGGTCGAACGGCTTCTTGTCGGCAAACCTGCTGAGAAAGCCCCGGAAGCTGATCACCCGCCGCCCGTAGCAGTTCACCGGGAACGCCACCACCGGGTACGGGAAGCCCCGGCGGTGATAGTCGAGGTAGAGAATCGAGTTCAGGAACGCGTGGGCGAAGCCCTGATGGTGCAAGGGCTGATACGCGTAGGCGACGTCGATGCCGTCGCCAAGGAGCTTCGTGACGAGGTTCAGCGCCACTTCCCGGTGCCCGCGAATGGCGAAGCTCGTCTCGAGCGGCTCGTCCCAGACGTTCGCCTTTCCCTCCATGTCGGAGGAATGCTGCGCACCGGCCCACGGCTTGACTTCGAGGTCCTCGTACGCCAGGACGGAGAACGGCGGGATGATGTCCTCGCGGAAGTTCTCGTACTGGTCGTCGCCCCAGATGATGATCACGTCGGGCGAGAAGTCATCGAGCACGGCCCGGAGGTGGTCGAAACCCGCGACGAGGGCGCGTCGGTGCTCTTGTGCAGCTGCGAGCCCGAGGTCATCGCTCCATTCGCGCTGCATCTCCTCGGGCCAGTTCCGAGGATCCTTGCGGTCATCGGGGATGCTGGGATCGTCCAGCGTCCAACGCAGAATCCCGGACATGTCCGCATCCAGCCCGCTCAGGGGCGGGTAGTGCGAGAGGCCGATGCCGAGGATCTCAGCCACGGCGATAGGAACTCGTTATTACCGGGCCCGGGCCGCAGGCCGCCACTCCCAGGTGATCGAGGTGGCAGTCAATGGTGGCGCAGGGGGCAGGTCGCTCGATCATCAACCTGTGCGTTGAACCGCCAACTTGCGAATCGCCCCCAGCGTGGCAACCACGGCGCCCATGTATGCATCCCGCATCTTGTCGAGGTGCTCCTGCTCCTCGCCCGGCTTCGGATTCTGGATCTCGAGCTTGAAGGAGAACTTGAGCTCGAGCTCGCCGTCGGCGTTCTCGTAGAGGTCGTTCTTGATGACGCCCAGAACCCTGCCCTCGACCCGCTTGAACTGCACCTGGCTCTTCGGTGTCAGGGTGACCTCCTCACGGAGGTCGTCGCCGAAGATGTGGATGTCCCGCAGGATGAAGTTCTCCCGCTCCTCGACGACGTCGCACTTCTCCATCTGGGGGACGAAGGGCAAGGCGTTGTTGGCCTTCATCAACAAGCCCTCCCAGACGTCGTCCTGGGTGAGCACGGGACCCTCGGAATTGGCGGGGTCGTTAACGAGAACGGCGTGTTCGAGCTCGATCATTGGGTTCCCTCCTGTCGCCACCCAAAGTGTATGCAGCCGCTGCGCGTACCGTCAAAGGGGCCACGTCGGGCAGAGGGCTAACCTCGGCACTCCGTTCGCGCTCGCGCGGGTGGTGTCGGCGGCGTAGCCGAGTGGCTCAGGCAAGGGTCTGCAAAACCCTGGACGCGGGTTCGATTCCCGCCGCCGCCTCCAACGTTTTGGGCAGGTGATATCCATTTGCCCTCGCCTGCTGGATCGTCGCCTTCCCTGAACTGCCTGAAACAAGTGTGTAACCATTTCGGTGGCGGGAGGTTGCCGTGTTGACCGTGGTGTCCTTCGAGGCGCATCGGCTGAGTGATCTGACTGACGAAGACCTATCGCGAGCGCTTCTCGGTCGCCTGGGGAGACAGGCATTCCTGGATGACGAGGTTGACGCTCAAGCGCAGCAGTTCAGCTTGATTGCCGCTCACTTCGCGCTCGGTGAACCGCAGTACGCAGCGGTGAATAACGCCGCGGGAGTCAATTTCTCTCCGCCGGCTACGTCGTATTCGCTCAACACGGTCACACCGGTGGAAGAGAAGGGACGCGAATTGATCGGTGTCGCCGAGCGGTACGTCGCGGCGGCGGAGAAGGGCCCGTCCGAGGAGTACACCCGCACAGTGTTGAACGTCATCGGCCGAAGAGGCCAGGTCTTGCTTTTACGATGGAGCGGCGGAACCAGGAGCGAGACCGAGCGGCTCTACGTCTACGCCGGAGATACCCACCGGCCGAGTGAGGACTTCGCGAAGAAGTTCCCGGGCGCTTGCTTTACGGGGCTCGCGACCGAGCGCGAGCGGAAACAGCAAGACAAGTAGATGGTCAGGTTTCAAGGCACTTGAACGGAGCAGTTGGCAGAGCAGCACGGAACGGTGTGCTCGCTGCGGATCCCGCGGGGAGACGCGAGCCATCCATCGAATGGTTGCGTCGCAGCGTCGGCATTGTGGGGCGATCAGCGTAGGGTGCGCCCGATGAGCACGGACGACGTTGGCGACTCGGCGGTCGCGGAACCCCGACCCCAAGGGCGGTGGCTGAACCGTGGCGTGGCTGGGATCGGGACGGCGAGCTTCCTGGCCGACGTGGGTCACGAGATCCCAACGGCGCTCCTGCCGTCGTTCCTGAGCGGGACGCTGGGTGCGTCCGCGTCGGCGTTGG
>CAZCYE010000002.1:0-19036 GCA_964502775.1 uncultured Bifidobacteriaceae bacterium
CGAGGGTGCCGCTGCCGGCGCGGGCGGGGTGGTGCCGCTGATCGTCCCCCCGGGAGCGTTGGGCAGCGCCGGGCGCGGCGGGCGCAGCGACACCGTCGATGCCGACGCACTCCGCGTGGTGGCCGGCGCGATGGAGGGCATCGACGTCGAGCCCGGCTCGAACGCGTGGGCGCTCGCAGGAACGCGCACCGCGTCGGGGATGCCGTTGCTCGCCGGCGATCCGCACCGCGCCGTGGAGGTGCCCGGCGTGTATTACCAGTGTCACCTCGCGTGCCCGGAGTTCGATGCCATCGGGCTGGCCTTCGTGGGCGTACCCGGCTTCCCGCACTTCGGGCACAACGAGCGGGTGGCATGGTGCATCACGAACGCCAACGGCGACTACCAGGATCTCTACGTCGAGCGCTTCGCCACCCCACCCGTCCCCGCTCGGCGGGAGATGGTCGCGGTGCGAGGCGGGGATCCGGTCGCGGTGGACTGCTACGAGACGGCTCGAGGTCCCATCGTGTTCGGGGATCCCGCGCGTGGCTCCGGGCTCGCCCTGCGCTCCACCGCACTCGTGTCGCCGAGCACCGGGCTGGGCGTGCTGGGTCCCATGCTGAGGGTTCGCAGCGTCGCCGAGCTCGACGACGTCATGGCGGCGTGGGTCGATCCCGTCAACAACTTCGTGAGTGCCGACGTGGACGGGCACATCGCGTACCGCACCGTGGGGCGCATGCCCGTGCGTTCGCCCGCCAACGCGTGGGGACCGGTCCCGTCCGGTGCCGACCACGAGTGGCGGGGCGAGGTGGCCTACGACGCGATGCCCCACGCGGTGGATCCCGAGGTCGGGTTGATCGTGACCGCGAACCAGCGCATCACCGACGACGCGTACCCCCACCACCTCGGGCTCGATTACGCGCGTCCGGACCGGGCGGTGCGGATCCACGAGCGTCTCGCCGGTCTGGGCGCGGCCGAGGTACGAGACATGATCGACGTGCTGGGGGATCGGCGATCGCTCGTGTCCGAGGTGTGGGTCGAGCGCCTCGGCGCGCTCGACCCGCACGACCCCCACGAGCGCGCGGCGCTGGAACGCCTCCGCGCCTGGGACTCCATGATGGACCCCGAGTCGGTGGGCGCGTCGGTGTACATGGCCGCCCGTGACGGCGTCGGCACGGTCGTGGCCCGCAACCCGGCGCTCGCGGCGCTGCGCGCGCCGTTCGAGGGCGAGCCGCGGAGCGCGTTCGTGTCGCTCGAGGCGCGCCTGTGGGTGCTGTTGACCGACCTCCTCGCGGCCGACGACCCGGTGCTGCTGGATCCCGGCGTGGGGTGGCCCGAGGCGCTCGCCGAGGGGCTGGCGATCGGCGTGGCGCGCTTGCGCCACGCGCGGGGCGACGACCCCGACACGTGGCAATGGGGCGCCCTGCACCGCTGGGCACCCGCGCACCCGCTGTCGCCCGCCGACGCGTCGTGGGCGGCGCGCCTCGACCCTTCCGCGGTCGCGGTGGGCGGCGAGTGGGACACGGTGGCGGCCGCACGGCACGCTCCCGGCGCCGGCTTCGGGGTCACGTGGTCGTCCGAGGCTCGTTACGTCTTCGATCTCGCCGACTGGGACCGCAGCGCCTGGGTGGTCACCCTGGGGGTGTCGGGCGATGCCCGGAGCCCGCACTTCGCCGACCAGCAGCCGGCGTGGGCGGCCGGGGAGCTCGTGCCGATGCGGTACTCGTGGGACACGATCATGACGGCGGCGTCGGGAACGTCGGCTGCCCTCCGCCTCGAGGGGCGGGACCCGCGTTGAGCAGCGCGTGGCCCCGGGCGAGGAACGCCAGCGCCTCCGCCCGGGGATCGTCGGCCGCCACCAGGGCGTCGTAGCCGAGGCTCGCCCCGCCGAACGCGTCGTTGTTCCAGAACGCGTCGGCCGCCACGTCGGCCCCCATATCGGTCCAGTGGGTCACGTACAGGTACGGGCCCGCGTGGGCCTCATCGCCCGGCGAGGCCCCGAACGTGCCCCGCGTGGCGCGGGCGTCGTCCCCGAGGTCGACGGACAGGTCGAAATGCTCGGGCCAGAGCTGCACCCGGGACGGCCGATCGTCGCGGTGGGTGGCCCGCAGCTGCTCGAGGACCGAGCAGCCGAACCCGAACCAGTCACCCAACACGCGCGCGGCATCCGCGTCGACCGGCAAGGGCTCGTCGGGCGCGGCGGAGGTGGTCGGCTCGTACACGCCGGTGGACCGTCCCGGGTCCACACCGACGATCTCCGCGGCGGCGGCGAGCGTCGTGATGGGGGAGCGGATCGCGATGGTGCCGCGCTCGAGCACGAGGTCGGCACCGTCGATGCGGACCTGGCCGTCGGCCTTGGTCTCGGGGGCTCGGTAGTGGGGCGTGCCGAACCCGTGGCGCGTGTAGCGCAGCCCGATGCGACCGTTGGCGGCGTGACGGGCCGGTGCGAGCACGTGCTCGGCCAGCACCTGCCACGAGCGGCGGGTGTCGGCGAGGCGCTCCGGGTCCGCGACCGCGGCCAGGCGCGGCCACGCGCCGAGCCACCGCGGCGCGCACCAATGGTCGAGGTCTCGGAGCAGCTCGGCGTCGAGGGCGAGTTGGCCGCGGCAGAGCTGGTCCCAGGTGAGCCCGTAGCCCGAGACGGGGAACACGGTTGCACCGGCGACGACACGGCCGGACGGCTCGGCGTCGGCCGACGGGGCCACCGGATCGTCGGCGAACCACGGTGCCTCCAGGCTCGCGGGCGGCGACGGCTCGAGGACGCGCACGTCGTAGCGCCCGCCGATCCGATCGAATGCCTCTCGTCGCGCATCCATCCGCTCGCCCGGGCCGCCGCGCGTCAGCCGCCGACGAAGTCAGCGACGACCCGGGCGAGCCGCACCGGCTCGTCGCCCTGGAGGCTGTGCCCCGAACGCTCGAATTGCTCGACGCGTCCCGACGGCTGACGGCGCCGGAACTCCGCCACGTCGTCGTCGACGACCACCGACCCGCCACCCATTCCGACCAGCATGCCGCGCGCCAGCAGGACGGGCACGGCGATCGCGCCGAGGTCGTTCCACAGCTCGGTGAAGTCGACCGGCGCTTGGGGCTCATCGAGCTCCTGGTTCCGCTGGTAGCGCCAGACCCAACGCCCGTCGTCGCGCCGCCGCGCGTTGTGCACGATCCCCCGGCGCAGCGACGCCACGCTGCGGGTGGGGTTATGCGTAGCGGTGCGATCGAGGATCTCGTCGAATGACGCGAAGCTCTCGGGTCCGGAGATGAAGGCCCGGATGGGAGCCGCCTTGTCCCGATCGACGCCGGGCGTGACGTCCACCAGGACGAGGCGACGCACCAGCTCGGGCGCCCGGGTCGCGAGGGCGATCCCGATGAGGCCACCGAGGGACATGCCCACGACCGCCGCGGCGTCGGGCGCGAGCGTGCGGATCGCCACGGCGATGTCCTGCGCGCTTACCCGGGGCAGGAACGGCCCGGCGTGCGTGTGATCGGAGTGGCCGTGCCCGGGCAGGTCGATGGCCACGAGTGGCCGGTCGAGTGCGAGCGCCACGGTGTCCCAGGTGTGCGCGTTCTGGGCACCGCCGTGCAGGAACACGAGCTCGGGTGGTTCGGCTCCCCACACGAGCGCGCTGACCTTGCGGCCGTCGGCGTCGACCACGACCCATCGACGCCGCACGACGGGTGGACCCCGCCAAGGGATTCCCTGCTCCGCCGCGTTCTCGTGGAGCAGCCCGAACTCGTCGCCCGCCGACGCGTCGGTCACCGGCGGACCGTACCCCGGCTCGCCCGCCGGGCGAGCCGGTCCCATGGGGGCGGGCCGGCCCGGGCCGAGGCCCGGAATGGGGCGAGCGAGGTGGTGGCATCGGCCCCGCGTAGCATCGGCCGCGCATGCGGAGCCCCCGGCTCGACCCCGTCGCGTACCGCCGCATCACCCTGGCGGCCACCCTGATGCTCGCGGCAATCATCGTGACCGGCGGGACGGTGCGCCTCACCGGCTCGGGGCTGGGATGCCCCGATTGGCCGAACTGCAACCCGGGGCACCTCGTCCCCCGCGACGCCTCCGACGTGAACGCCATGGTGGAGTTCGTGAACCGTGTGTTCACCGGGTTGGTCTCGCTGTCGGTGATCCTCGCCGTGCTCGGCTCGCTGGTGCGCGTCCCTCGGCGCCGCGACCTCGTGTGGCTGTCGATGGGGCTCGTGCTCGGTGTGGTGGCCCAGGCCGTCCTCGGCGGCATGACCGTCATCTTCGAGCTCCAGCCCGAGCTGGTGATGGCGCACTTCCTGCTGTCGCTCGTGCTGCTCACCAACGCGATCGTGTTGCACCGTCGGGCGAGCGAGCCGCAGGCGCCTCCCCGATCGCTGGTGGGCTCGGGGACGCGCCGAGCGGGGAGGGCCGTCCTCGTGGCGGCGGCGGCCGTGGTGACCACGGGCACGATCGTCACGGCCACGGGCCCTCACGGTGGTGACGAGGAGGCGCGACGCTTCTCGTTCGGGATCGCCGACGTCGCCAAGGTCCACGGCATCACCGTCGCGGTGTTCATGACGATCGTGGTGGCCACGCTGGTGAGGCTGTGGCGCACCTCGGCGTCCACGGGGGTGCGCAACCGCCTCCTCGTGGTGGTGGGCGTCGCGCTCGGTCAGGCGCTGATCGGCTACGTGCAGTACTTCAACGGCATCCCGGCCGTGCTCGTGGGCTTCCACATCGCGGGCGCGACGGCACTGTGGGCGGCGACCGTGCACTTCTACCTGGGCCTCTCGACGCGTGGCGCCCCCGCGTCCGGCAGCATCGCCTCGGGCGCCACACCGTCGCGGTCGCCGGCACTTGCTCGCACATGAGCACCGCGGTCCTGCGCAGCGGCCTCCTCGCCGCCCTCCTCGCCGCGGTGATGGCCGGTACCGCGTTCGGCATGCCGTCGGGCAGCATCGCGTCCGGCAGCATCGCCTCGGGCGCCACGCCGGCGGCGCTTCTGCGCGATGCGGCATCGGGGTCGTGGACCAGCGAGTTCGGGACGCTGGAGTTCCGCGACGACGGCACCGCGACGTTCTCGGTCAAGCAGTGCGGTTACCGCCTGATCCGGCCCGGCTTCGCGGAGTCGCTCCTGGACTGCGAGGCGCGGACGGTGGAGGGGACGCTCCGCCTGGAACCGGGCGGTTACTCCGTGGCCGGTGCCGATGCGACGGTGGTCTACGCGGCATACGTGGACGGCCGAGGGCGCCTGCACCTGGGGGAGACCGGGGTCGTGGCCCGGCTCGGCAAGGGCCGCGTCGGGCGGGCGGAGCTCGCGCCCGGCGAGACGCTCGTGGTCGCGGGCCGACGGTGCTCCTACCAGCTCCCGGCGAATGAGCCTCGAGGGGAGGGGATCGACGACGTCGAGGTGGTGGTCACGGTGGCGTGCGCCTTCGAGCGCGACTCGGGGCGCACCGTGCTCACCTACGAGGTGCCGATCGCGGGGGTGGAGGCGTGGCGCGTCGACGCCCTCGTGTACCTCAAGCGGAGCCGGCTGCTCGTGAGCCCCGAGCTCGTGGACCGCGTCTTCGTGCGATCCTGACGCCGATGCGCGCGGCCGGCCCGACGTGAGCGACGCGAGCGGGATGGAGGTCCATCTCGTCGACGGGACCTACGAGCTGTTCCGTCACTACTACGCGCTGCCGTCGCACCTCGACCGGGACGGCGTGGAGGTGAGCGCCACCCGCGGCGTGCTGGGGTCGGTGCTCCAGCTCCTCGAGGAGGGTGCGACCCACCTAGGCGTCGCGACCGACCACGTGGTGGAGTCGTTCCGCAACAACCTGTGGCCCGGCTACAAGACGGGGGAGGGCATCGAGCCCGAGCTGTTCGGCCAGTTCCCGATCCTCGAGGACGCGCTGCGCGCGCTGGGGGTGGCGGTCTGGGCCGAGACCGAGCTCGAGGCCGACGATGCGCTGGCGTCGGCGGCACGGGTGGCGTCGGACGATGCGCGCGTCACGCGGGTCGTCATCTGCACCCCCGACAAGGACCTCGCGCAGTGCGTGCGGGATCCGGTCGTCCGCCAGCTCGATCGGCGCCGCGGCCAGTGGCTGGACGAGGCGGGGGTGCGAGCCAAGTTCGGCGTGCGCCCCACGTCGATCCCCGACTGGCTCGCGCTGGTGGGCGACAGCGCCGACGGCTTCCCGGGCCTGCGCGGGTGGGGCGCCAAGTCGGCGGCCGCGGTGCTGGCCCGGTACGAGCATCTCGAGGCGATCCCGGACCGGGCGCTCGACTGGGACGTGGACGTCCGCGGTGCGGCCCGCCTCGCCGAGACCCTGGCGGCGCACCGCGCCGACGCCGAGCGGTTCCGCACGTTGGCCACCCTGCGGGTCGACGCCGAGGTGGGGGTGGTCGACGACTGGCGGTGGCAGGGCGCCACGCCGGAGCTCGAGCGCTGGGTGGAGCGGCTCGGTGCCCCCGGGCTCGCGTCGCGCGTCGCGCGCCTGCTCGCCCGCTGAGCCCGCCGAGCCCCGTGAGCCGCGAAACCGCAGGTCAGGGGGCATCCACGTAGGTGTCACAGGGGGATGCGACCCTCGCAGGCATGGAGATCATCGTGGCAGTGATCGTGGGAGTGGTCGTGGCCGCGCTCGGGGGCGCGGCGGTGGCGTGGGTGGCGGGACGGGCCCGGCAGGCCGACCGCCATGCCGTCGAGGAGGCCCTCCGGCAGGCCCTCGACGAGCAGCGCCGACTGGCGGGCGAGGAGCGCAACGCCGCCGTCGACGCGCTGGTCACCACGGGCAAGGCCGTGATCGACGCCGAGCGTGAGCTCGTGGGCAAGGACCTGGAGGGCACCCGCTCGGTGATCGGGGAGCAGGTGCACGCGATGCACGCCGAGCTGGCGCGCATGAACGACCTCGTGCACGACCTCGAGCGCGAGCGGGCGGCGGGCCTCGGCAACCTCCACGGCGTGCTCCAGGCTCAGCAGGCCCAGGTCGAGCTGTTGGCCGAGACGACCCAGGGCCTCCGCCAGGCGCTGTCGAGCACCAAGGCCCGGGGCCAGTGGGGCGAGCGGATGGCCGAGGACGTGCTGCGGCTCCACGGCTTCGTGGAGGGTGTGAACTACCGGCGCCAGCGCGCCATCGAGTCGGGCATCCCCGACTTCACGTTCATGCTCCCCGACGGGCTCGCCTTGTACATGGACGTGAAGTTCCCGCTCGACAACTACTTGCGCTACATCGAGTCCGACACCGACATCGAGCGTCAACGGGCTCGCGACGACTTCCTGCGTGACGTGCGGAACCACGTGAAGACCCTCGCGGCACGGGGCTACGGCTCCGACGACGTCGAGAGCGTCGACTGCGTGCTGCTGTTCATCCCCAACGAGGCGCTCTATGCCTTCATCCACGAGACGGACCGCACCATCCTCGACGACGCGCTCGCCGAGAAGCTCGTCTTCTGCTCGCCGGTCACGCTGTACGCGGTGCTGGCCGTGGTGCGACAGGCCGTCGACAACTTCCGGGTGGAGTCGACGTCGCACGAGATCCTGGCCCGCCTCGCCGCCTTCGGGAAGCAGTGGGGCGCCTTCGTGGAGCGGATGGACAAGCTCGGTCGCTCCCTCGACACGTCGCGCAAGGACTTCGACGAGCTCACCGGAACCCGGCGCCGGACGCTGGACCGCGAGCTCGACCGCATCGAGGATCTGCGCCGCCACACCAACATGATCGAGCGCGCCCACGCGGACGAGGACGACCCGCCGCCCGCGCTCGCACTCCACGCGTGAGGCGCGTGAGGCTCAGAGGCGCAACAGCTCGGGCACCGCAGGGCAGTCGACGCGCCGGGCGAGACGATCGAGCGTCTCGAAGCCGTGCGTGCCCACGAACCCGGCCGGAGGAGCGAGGCCGTCGGTGCCGTCGAGGGCCATCGTCTCGAGCTCGAGGTCGTCGAGGTGGTCCTCCGTCTCTCGATCGAGCGACGAGAAGAGGCGCTCGGGCAACAGGCAGCCGGTAGGCACCACGAGCCATACCGCGGCCGCGCTCAGCGAGGCGCACACGGTACCCACGCCGCGTCGCACCACGGCGCGGGTGGGGGACGCCGCGACCGGCTCCACGAGGACGTGGCCGGCACTGCCCGCGGTCATCGCCGCGGGCTCGAGCATCCTCACGGGCTCGCCGTTGCGACGCAGGCGGGTGCGCAGCCGACGGTCGCTCGACACCACCACCACGTCAAGGTCGGGGCGGTCCTCGAGGGCGCGGGCGATGGTGGGCGGCCAACCCGTCACCGCGATCGGGTCGTCATGGGGAAACGGGAGCGCGGCCGTGAGCCGCGCCGCGGTGCGGTCGTGGTCCAGGTCGGCGACTGCACGGCGGGCGGCCACCATGGGATCGGGCTCGCCCAGCATCCGCGCGCACAGCCACCACAGTGGTCCGCAGCTCGAATGGTGCACGAGCAGGCGGCGGCACGCCGTCACGAGCTGCGGCGCATCGGCACCGAAGTCGCCGAGGCAGTCGGCGGCCTCGTAGACCAGATCGCGGTCGTCACCCGCGTGGCGGGCCAGGGCGCGCAGCCGCTCGAAGGGCAGCACCGGGCCGGCTCGGCCTACTCGGCGTACTCGCCGGTGGTCGCCCCGCCGGGGGACACGCCATCCGGGAGCTCGGTGGGCACCGCGCTCCATGCCGTACCGATTCTGGCGAGCGCGCCGGCGAGGTCAGTCACGCGATCAAGGCGGCCGCCGATCCGTAATCGGCCGGCGGCCAGCGCGACCTGGGCGGTGCAGGTCCCTCGGTGCAGCGCGACCGCGGTGTCATAGTCGGTGCGCAACACGATGTCGGGATCCGCGCTCGGCCCTCCGTGCGCGCGCCACCCGTCCGGTCCGAGCTGCACGTGGTACACGACGGCACCATCGGGCCCACCGACCACATGCTGTTCCACGACCACGGCGCCCGTGGTGCCCGCAGACTCCGAATGGTCGCGCGCGGCACGGTCCAACGCTTGGATCCACTCGGGGGACAGGAAGCGCCACATGACGTGCGGATCGTAGGCGCACGGCCGTTGGCGACACGGGGGCCGCGAGGCGCAGGTTGGGGGCGGTTCTTCGGTGCTCCGGTAGGATGGCCGCCCGATGCCCTCGGCGACGCCTGCAATCGAGGTCGCCGAGCTCGAGAAGCGGTACGGCGACATCCGTGCCGTGGCCGGTATCTCGCTCTCGGTCCCGCCCGGGGAGGTGTTCGGACTGCTCGGTCCGAACGGCGCGGGCAAGACCACCACCGTCGAGATCCTCGAGGGCTACCGCCGCCCCGACGCCGGTTCCGTCCGGGTGCTCGGACTCGACCCGATACGCGACGGCGCGCGCTTGCGCCCACGTATCGGCGTGATGCTCCAAGAGGGCGGGCTCTACCCCGGGATCCGTCCGCTCGAGGCGCTCCGGCTGTTCGCGTCGTACTACCGAGCCCCGGACGATCCGGAAGCGCTCCTCGCCCGAGTCGGCCTCCAGGACTCACGTCATCAGCTCGTACGGCGCATGTCGGGGGGCCAGCAACAGCGCCTCTCGCTCGCGCTCGCGCTCGTGGGCCGGCCCGAGCTCGCGTTCCTCGACGAGCCCACCTCGGGAATGGATCCCCACGGGCGGGCGACCACGTGGGACCTCGTCCGGGAGCTCGCCGCGGCCGGCACCACGGTGCTGCTCACCACGCACGCCATCGACGAGGCAGAGCACGTCTGCGACCGCGTCGCGATCGTCGACCGAGGTGCGATGGTGGCTTGTGGGCGCCCGGCCGATCTCACCGGTACGGCGTCGGGCTCGGAGATCCGATTCCGCGCCCGCGCCGGTCTGGACGTGGGTGCGATCGCGGTGGCGCTGGGCATCCAGGCTCACTCGGCGAGCGAGCTGGGACCGGGCGACTACCGGGTCGATGCCGAGGCCACACCCGAACGCGTCGCGGCGCTGGCTGCATGGCTGCGCGACCGCGACGTGCGCATCAGCGAGCTGCACACCGGCCGGTTGAGCCTCGAGGAGGTGTTCCTCCGCCTCACGCGCGAGAGCCGGTCGTGACCCGCGCTCGAGTGCGGGCCGTGCTCGCCCAAGCCCGGGTGGAGCTGTTGTTGACCGTGCGGAGGCCCGAGAGCCTCGTGGTGTCGGTCGCGATCCCGATCGGCGTGCTGGTCTTCTTCGCCAAGGTCGACGCCGTGGGCACCGATCTGCGGCGCCCAGTGGCGTTCCTCGTGCCCGGCATCCTCGCCCTCGCGGTGATGTCCACGGCCATGGTGAGCCTCGGGATCGCGACCGGCTACGAGCGCCGCTTCGGGGTGCTCAAGCGGCTCGGCTCGACGCCGCTGTCGCGTGGGGGGCTGCTCGCGGCCAAGACCCTGGCGGTGCTGGCGATCGAGGTGATGCAGGCTGGGTTGATCCTGGCCGTCGGCGCGGCACTGGGTTGGGAGCCGGCCGGCAGCATCGGCCTCGCCGTCGGTGTCCTGTTGCTCGGCACGGTCGCATTCGCGGGGATCGGACTGCTCCTCGCCGGCATCCTCCGGGCCGAGGCCAACCTCGCGGCGGCGAACGCGCTGTTCCTGGCGCTGTTGTTCCTCGGGGGCATGGCCTATCCGCTCGGGCGCCTGCCCGACGGGCTCGAGGCCCTGGCCCGGGTGCTGCCCGCGGCGGCGCTGTCCGACGCCGTGCGCGACGCGTTGTCGGCCTCGCGGCCCATCTCGCTGGGTGCGCTCGGGGTGCTGCTCGGATGGGCGGTGGGCGCGCCGGTGGCTGCGGCGCGTTGGTTCCGATGGGAGGAGTGAGGCGGCCGAGGGGCTGGCATCAGTCCAGGATGAGCCGGATCTCGCGCCGAAGCTCTCGGAACGAGGTGATGCCGAAGATCCGGCCCACCACGAGGCCATCACCGTTCACGAAGAACGTCTGGGGGATGGCGCGCACGCCGTAGTCGGATGCGACCGCTCGATCCTCGTCGAGGAGCAGCGGCCAGCCCACGTCGCGGCTCCGTGCGAAGCGCCGCGCATCGGCGGGGATGTCGCGGTACACGATGCCGAGGACTTCGAGGCCGTCGTCGCGGTAACGGGCCCGGGCGCGCTGCAGCAGCGTGAACTCCTTGCGGCACGGGTTGCACCAGGACGCCCAGAAGTTCACGACGACGGGCCGCCCCTCGTAGTCCGACAGACTCACGGACCTCCCGCCGAGGGTGCGGAGGCTGAATGCGGGCGCGGCCTCGTCGACATCGCCGGCACCGGTTCCGGCACCGGTTCCAGCACCGGTTCCCAGGAGCACCGCCGCCGTGGCGAGGACGGCCAGCGCGCGACGCAACCGGGGCTCAGGCCGTGCGGATGATGGTGTCGAGCGCAATGGCCGAGAAGATTGCGGCCAGGTAGGCGTTGGAGAACCCGAAGAATCTGATGGCCCGGGCGGGTGTGGTGTCACGAGCGAGCCGCCAGGCCTGCGCGACCAGCGCGGCGCCCATGACCGTCGCGGTGACGAGATAGAGCGCACCCACCGGGGCGACGGCGGCCAAGCCCAGGCTCACGGCGGTCACCACCACCGAGTACGCGAAGATCTGGCGACCAGCAGCCCGAGCTCCCCGCACCACCGGAAGCATCGGGATCCCGGCCGCGGCGTAGTCGTCGCAGTAGCGCAGGGCCAGGGCCCAGAAATGCGGTGGCGTCCACACGAACACCAAGGCGAAGGCCATCCATGCCGGCGCGGCGAGCCCGCCCGTCACCGCGGCCCACCCCACGAGGCACGGCACCGCACCGGCGGCGCCCCCGACCACGATGTTCTGGTCGCTACGCGGCTTGAGCCAGATCGTGTAGACGAAGACGTAGAAGAGGGCGGCGCTCAACGTCAATGCCGCGGACACGAGGTTGGCCGTGGTGACGAGCACGGCGAACGCCACCACCTCGAGCGTGACGCCGAAGGCCAGGGCCCGGGCGGGCTCCACCCGCCCCGATGGGATGGGCCGCCCACAGGTCCGGCGCATGAGCTGGTCCCGGTCCCGCTCGATCCAGCAGTTGATGGTGTTGGCGCCCCCGGCGGCGAGCGCCCCTCCGAGCAACACGCCGGCGATCAGCCCGAGTGGAGGAACACCGCGGTCGGCGAGCACCATCACCGGCACGGTCGTGACGAGCAGCAGCTCCACCACTCGCGGTTTGGTGAGTGCGACGTAGGCCGTGATCGTCTCGCGCAGTCGCGAGGGTCGCAGCGCGGTCGTGGCGACCGAGGAAGGAGGAACGACAAGGTCGGACACGCCTGCTCCAGGGTCCGAGGTATGCGCATGGTAACCGAGCCGGCATCGGAGGGCCGAGCCGGCGCGGATAGCCTCGGCCGGTGGCCGGAGCCGAAACCGACGACGAGGCCAAGCAGTCGATCCGCATGACGGCGGACCGCCTCTTGGTGCGTCCCTCGGGCGAGATGGGCGAGCGAAAGTCGCGAGCGGGGATTCTCATCCCGGCCACTGCCAACGTGAACCGGCGTCTGCTGTGGGCCCAGGTGGTGGCCGTGGGGCCGACGGTCCGCAACGCCGTGGACGGCGACCGGGTCCTGTTCGCTCCCGATGCGGGCTACGAAGTGGAGATCCGGGGTGACGACTACCTGATCCTGCGCGAGCGGGACGTGCATGCCGTGGCGTCGACGCGCACGGAGGGACAGACCGGCCTGTACCTCTAGGTCACCGTCACCGTCACTGTCACTGGCGAGCGCCCTTCGCCCTCCGCCGGAACTTGATCTCTGTCGGGTGCACCACCGGTGCAGGCCGGGCCCGGCGGTGCTCGTCCAGATAATCGACCACGCGGGCGTAGAGCTTGTTGCCCAGCATCTTGTGCAGCTCCTCGGCCATGCTCACGTACACCGGCTCGCGCCCACTGAACGCCGCGGGCGCCTCGGTACACCACCACGCGAAGTCGTCACCGCCCTCGCCCCATCCCTCGCGCCCGAACTCGGTGAGCCGCGAGATGACGCTTCCGTCCTCTTGCTCCTCGTCGACGCGACGCAGCGGGAGCTGCCAGCACACCTCGGGCTTGGTGTCGCTGTGATGCTTGTTATGGCGCATGGCGTGGAGGTGGAGCGCGCAACCCGGCCCGGCGGGGAAGTCGGTCCGGTTCAAGAAGATGCACGCATCCTCGACCAGTCGGGTCCGCCATTCCTGCTTGCCATCCTCCTTGCCCGACTTGGCGTAGATGCCCTTGGCCCGCCCCACCGCGGCGAACTGCCACTCGTCATCGCGTAGCGCGCGGGCGGTACGCACGACGTGGTCGCGATCCTTGCGGTCCGAGAAGTGTGCGCCGTACGAGCAGCAGCCCAGCACGAGCTCCGGTGCCCGCTCGGTGAGCACCCCCTGACAGCCTTGGCCGAAGATGCACTGCCACGACGACAGCAAGAAGGTGACGTCGATCTGCCACACCCGGCTGTCCTCGTCCGGATCGTCGAACGTCACCCACTCCCGGGTGGGTCCCTTCATCGAGCCTCCATGCCGGCTGCGGAGTTGACGGAGGGTCGAGCGTATCGAGACGCTCGGTAGTCTGAGCGGATCGACGCCGCCCACGTGGTCTCCGACTTGCGCCGGTGAGCGAGCTGGACGCGATCCGCGACGCGCTCTCCGACATCGAGGCGCGCCTCGCCGACCTCGCCTACGAGCGGTTGTCGGCCGCCGCCGCCGGCGACCCCGGGGCCGAGTCGCAGGAGCGCCGCATCCAACAGGCTCGGCGGGCTGTGGCCCGGGCGCTCGCGGCGCTCGGGGCCGAGCCCGAGCTCTGAAGTCAGGTGGCGGGCCCGATGCGGTTGAGGGCGTCGATGAGGCGCCGCAGACGCGACCAGCTGCGGCGGTCGAACCACAGCGCCACCCGCGCCATCGCCACGGCGTCGTCGTCGGCGATCTCGCCGGCGGACGGGGCGACGATCTCGAGCGCACCCTCGCTCAGGATGTCGGCGAACTCGCGCGTGAGCGCGTCGAGGCCAGCCGCGTCGGGCACGCGGTGCACGCGGATCACGAGCCGGCGGTCGACGAAGCGCAGGGAGTGGTAGTTGGCGAAGAAGCCGGTGAGCTCGGACACGGCGTCGTCGACATCGTCGGTGATGCGCACGAGGTCGAGATCCTCGGCCGAGACGTAGCCGGGCCCGAGGAGGTGGGTGCGCAGGAACTCGAGCCACGATGACCAGTAGCTGCCGCCGGGCACGTCGAGCAGCACGACAGGTGCGGGTTGTGCCTTGCCGGTCTGCATCAGGGTGAGCAGCTCGAAGGCCTCGTCCATCGTGCCGAGACCGCCGGGCAGGAGCACGAAGCCGTCGGACTCCTTGATGAAGGCCACCTTGCGGGTGAAGAAGTAGCGGAAGTTGATGAGCTTGGGATCGCCGGCCACGAACTGGGTCGAGACGGGCTCGAACGGGAGGCGGATGCTCACGCCGAAGGCGCGCTCCGCGCCGGCACCCTCGATGCCCGCGGCCATGATCCCGGGGCCGGCCCCCGTGATCACCATCCAGTCGCGTGCTGCGATCCCGGCCGCGAACCGCCGCGCCTGGTCGTACAGCGGGTCGTGGGTCTGGGTACGGGCGGAGCCGAAGACCGCGGCCTTGCGGTGGTGGCGATAGGAGTCGAACACGTGAAAGGAGTGGCGCAGCTCCTTGAGGGCCGCGTTGGCCATCTTGAGGTCGCCCCGGTCGGCGCCGTCTTGGGCGAGACGGAGCGCCGACGCGACGAGCTCGAAGACGAGATCGGCGTTCGGACCGGCGCCGGCCCGGTCCACCAGGTCGGCCGCGGCCGCATCGAGCGCCCGGTCGCCGGTCCGGTAGCGGGGAAGCTTCACCGCGTGAGCGACACCGCGAGCTCGGCGAGCGAGCATTCGGGACGCGCGCCGACGTGGGCGATCACCTCGGATGCCGCGAGCGCCCCGAGGTGCCCGCACGTGGCGAGATCGTGGCCGTGGGTGAGGCCGTACAGGAATCCGGCGGCGTACTGGTCGCCGGCCCCGGTGGTGTCGATCACGCCACCCGGGACCGGGTGGGCTTCGATGACGTGCACCTCGCCGCCACCGACGATCACCGATCCCTTGGCGCTGCGGGTGAGGGCGGCGACCTCGCAGTGCCGGTCCACCTGTCGCAGCGCCTCATCGAACGTTGCGACCTCGTAGAGGGCGCAGATCTCGGCCTCGTTGGCGAACAGGACGTCCACGTCGCGCTGCACGAGCTCCAGGAAGTCGGCCCGGTGGCGGGCGACACAGAAGCCGTCCGACAGCGTGAGGGCGACGCGCCGGCCGGCCTCGTGCGCGGTCCGCGCCGCGGACCGGAAGGCCTCCTTGGCCCGGGGCTCGTCGAAGAGGTAGCCCTCGAGATACGTGATCTCGGCGCTCGCCACCAGCTCGGGGGCCACGTCTTCGGGCCCGAGTTCGGCGGAGGCCCCCAGGAAGGTGTTGAGGGTGCGCTCGGCATCGGGCGTGATGACGATGAGGCATCGTCCGGTGGGGGGACCGCTCGTGGCCGGTGGCACCTCGAAGCGCACGCCCGCGGCGGCGATGTCATGGGCGAACACCCCGCCGAGCTGATCGTCGCGCACCCGACCGACGAACGCGACCGCGGCTCCGAAGGAGGCGAGGCCGACCATGGTGTTGGCCGCCGAGCCGCCCGAGAGCTCGATGCCCGGTCCCATCGCCGCGTACAGCGCGGTCGCCTGATCGGCGTCCACGAGCGTCATCCCGCCCTTCACGAGGCCGTGGCGCTCGAGGAAGTCGTGGTCCTCGTGACTGAGGACGTCGACGAGAGCGTTGCCGACGCCGATGACGGCGAGTGGGGTCACGGCACCGACGTCGGCGTGCGCGCCAGCACGGGGAAACTGGTACCCGGCAGCTCGGCACACTCGTGACCGGGGTGAGGGCGGAGGCGGCGTCCCCGGGTCCGGGTCGGCCCGTAGAGGGTGGTGCGCTGCTCGAGGGGGCGCCCGAGCGGACCGACGATCGCCGCAAAGTCGTCGTCGTCGAGCTCTTGGCCGTGCGAGGCGCCCGCGGCCCGGGAGATGTTCTCGTCCATCAGCGTGCCACCCAGGTCATTGCAGCCGGCCCGGAGCAGCTGGCGCGCCCCGCCGATGCCCACCTTCGGCCACGATGCCTGGATGTTGTCGATGAAGCCTCGGTACGCGATCCGGCCGACGGCGTGCACCAGGAGGACCTCCCGGAACGTGGGCCCCCGGCGTGCCCGCCGTTCCAGGAACAGGGGGGCGGCCATGTGCACGAACGGGAGGGGCACGAACTCGGTGAAGCCTCCCGTCTCGGTCTGGAGGGCGCGCGTGGCCACGAGATGGCGGGCCACGTGCACGGGTCGCTCGAGATGGCCGAACATGATGGTGACGTTGGAGCGCAGCCCGATCGAGTGGGCGACACGGTGCGCCTCGAGCCACTCGTCGGTCGTCACCTTGTCGGGACAGATCTGGGCCCGCACCTCGTCGTCGAGGATCTCGGCGGCCGTGCCCGGGAGCGTGGCCAGGCCGGCGTCGCGCAGGATCGTGAGGTACTCGGCGAGGTCCATGCCCAGCCGGCGAGCCCCCTCGGTGACTTCGAGAGCCGTGAACGCGTGGACGTGCATGTCGGGCGCGACCTGCTTCACCGCGCGCACCACGTCGAGATAGAAGGCGCCGTCGAAGTCGGGGTGGATGCCGCCTTGGAGGCACACCTCGGTCGCACCATGCTCGGACGCCTCGACCACCCGGCGTTGGATCTCCTCGAAGTCGAGCAGGTAGGGCGTGCCCCGGAGGTTGAGTGAGAGGGGACCCTTCGAGAAGGCACAGAAGCGGCACTTGAACGTGCACACGTTCGTGTAGTTGATGTTGCGGTTTCGCACGAACGTCACGACGTCGCCGACCGTCTCACGTCGGAGGCCATCGGCGACCTCCGCGACACGAGCGACCTCGGAGCCCCGGGCGGTGAGCAACGTGACCAGCTCATCGACCCCGGGCGTGTCGCCGGCGAGCACGCCGTCGAGCACACCACCGACCGCACTGCCAGCGCGGGTGGGCACGAGTGGCGGCAGTAGCACCGGCGGCTCACGGTCCCCTCCGGCGGCCCACCGGTCATCGCGGGCAAGCCCCTCCGAGTCCGATGCCCTGATGACCGCGGCGCGCACGTCCTCGTGGAGCCAGCGCTGAGGATCGAGCACGTACTCGGGGTACACGGTGAGGCGCGGCGCGAGGAACTTTCCGGCGGTCTCCGTGATGGCGCGCAGTCGCTCGAGATCGGGCCAGGGGCGCTCTGGGTTCACGTGGTCGGGAGTCAGTGGGGACACCCCGCCCCAGTCGTCGATTCCGGACTCGATCAGGCGCTGCGGGTCGTCGCTCAGGTTGGGCGGAGCCTGGAGGTGCACCGCCGTCGGCAGGATCAGTCGGGCCGCCGCGATGGACCAGTGGAACTCGTCGTCGGGGCACGGCCCGTGGGCGTGCATCGCGGTGCCGGCCTTGGGCAGGAAGTTCTGGACGATCACCTCCTGCACGTGGCCGTGGCGGAGGTGCGCGTCACGGATGGCGAGGAGCGCTTCGACGCGCTCCCGGCGCGTCTCGCCGATGCCGACGAGGATGCCCGTGGTGAAGGGGATGTGCTCCTGGCCCGCGGCCTCGAGGGTGGCGAGTCGGCGGGCCGGCGTCTTGTCGGGCGCTCCGGTGTGGGGGCCGCCACGAGCTCCGAGCCGCTCGGCGAGTGTCTCGACCATCATCCCCTGAGACGGAGCCGTTGCCCGCAGGCGCGCGAGGTCGGGGCCCGAGAGCGCACCGGCATTGGCGTGGGGGAGCAGGCCGGTCTCGTCGAGCACGGCGCGGGTCGCGGCGACGAGGTAGTCGAGGGTGGAGCCGTGCCCGTGCTCGGCCAGCCAGCGGCGCGCCACGGGGTAGCGGTCCTCGGGCGCCTCCCCGAGCGTGAACAGCGCCTCGGCACAACCGGCGTCCGCGGCCGGGCGGGCGATGGCGAGCACCTCTTCGATGGACAGGAACGGAGCCGCGAGACGAGCGGGAGGCTTCGCGAAGGTGCAGTAGCCACAGCGGTCACGGCACAACATCGTGAGGGGCACGAAGGCCTTGGGTGAGAACGTGATGCGATCGCCGTGCGCGTCGTCGCGCGTACGGGCGGCCTCGGCGGTGATCGCGCGGAGGGGCGCGTCGACGAGCGCGAACGCCTCGCGGTCCGTCAGCATGGCGGCATGCTATGCCTCGGGCGCCGCGAGCCGGTCGGCGAGCCAGATCACTCGTTGGGCGCGGATCCGGGCTGCGGGGACGTCGGCCCCGTGGCGCACGGCGTCGAGTGCTTCCCGTTTCGCGGCTCCGGCCACGGTCACGACCACCAGACGGGCACGCACGATCCCCGGAAGGGTGAGCGTGAGTCGGGCATGCGGGTGCCGCGCGTCAGTGGTGGGAACGACCAGCCGTTCGGCCTCGTCCAGCGCGGGGGAGCCCGGGAACAACGACGCGGTGTGGCCATCGGTGCCCAGCCCGAGGTGCACGAGGTCGATCGGGGGCTCGAAGCGCAGGAGCGCGTCATAGTTGTCGGCCGCGGCCTCGATCGTCGTGCCGGCCCGCGCCATCGAGTGCACCACCCGGGGCTCGACCTGGTCGAGGAGCGCGAGCCGGGCCATGCCCTCGTTGGAGTCGGGATGTTGGATGTCGACCCAACGCTCGTCGGAGAAGTAGACGCTCACCTCCTCCCAGGGCATCTCGGTGGTGGCGAGCACCTCGTAGCAGGATCGGGCGGTGTCGCCACCCGAGAGGGCGAGGGACCGCGGGGCTTCGTGGCGCACGAGCTCGGCGAACGCGGGGGCGACGTGATCCACGACGCGGAGCTCCCCGACCAGGGTCACGCGGGGCTCGGTCCGTCCAGCCGCTCGATGCCACGCGTCGCGGGTGGCACCAACGTGCGCCACCTGGGGGCCGGCATCGCGGCGATCATAGGAGCCGATGGATCGAGCGACCGTGGAGGCACTCCACCTGTCCCGGGTCGAGCTCCCACGGGCGCTCATGGAGCTGCACGGCGCGCTGGCGGTGGGCGCGCCCATCGACCTCGTCTGCCGCCCCGAGTGGGAGCCCGCGGCACTGCACGACGTGATCGTCGGTGCCGGCTTCGACGTGCACGAGTGCGCGGTCGCGCCCGGACCGGATGGTGGAGACG
>CAZCYE010000002.1:19136-48056 GCA_964502775.1 uncultured Bifidobacteriaceae bacterium
GAGCGGAGCGCTGGTCGGACGACCGGGAGCGCGTAGCGGAGTCGACCCGGGAAGGTGGAGACGGAGCGGAGCGCTGGTCGGACGACCGGGAGCGCGTAGCGGAGTCGACCCGGGAAGGCGGATGGGTCCATGTGCGGGCGACGCGGGCCCGCACCCTTCCCGATGTGGTGGGCCCGGGGATGCGGCTCCTGATCGTGGGGCTGAACCCGAGCGTGTACGCGGCCGACGTCGGAGCCGGCTTCGCCCGTCCGGGCAACCGCTTCTGGCCTGCCGCGCTCGCGGCGGGGATCGTGAGCCGGCCGAGGGATCCGCGCCACGCATTGGATGAGCACGGGGTGGGGATGACCGACCTCGTGAAGCGTGCAACCGCCCGAGCCGACGAGCTCGGGGCGCACGAGTACCGCGACGGCGCAGCCCGGGTGGAGCGGCTGGTGCGCTGGCTGCAGCCCCGGGGGGTGTGCTTCGTGGGCCTCTCCGGGTACCGGACCGCCGTCGATCGCCGGGCCCGGGTGGGGGCCCAAGCGCACGGGTTCGGAGGGGTACCGACCTATGTGATGCCCAACACGAGCGGTGTGAACACGCACAGCTCGCTGCCGGACCTCACCGAGCACCTGCGCGCGGCGCTCTCCCAACTCAGCTGAGCTCAGCTCGCTTCTTCTCGAGGGTGCGGAGCGCGTCGTGGTAGCTCGTGGCGAACGAGGCCACACCCTCGCGCTCGAGCGTGGCCGTGACATCGGCGAAGTCGACACCCGCGCCGGCGAGATCGTCGATGAGCGCTTGCGCGCCGTCGGCGTCGTCCTCCACCGCATCGGCGCGGAGGTGCGCCTCGCCCGCTCGGAGCGCGTCGATGGAGGTGGGCGCGAGCGTGTTGACCGTGTCGCGTCCCACGAGCGCGTCCACGTACAGCGTGGGGGAGTACGCGGGGTTCTTCGTGGACGTCGATGCCCACAGGGGCCGCTGGGGGCCGGCACCGACGGCCTCGAGGGCGCGCCAGCGCTCGTCGGCGCGCCCTCGGCAGAAGAGCTGGTACGCGAGCTTGGCGTTGGCGACCGCAGCCTTGCCGCGCCCAGGGTGGTCCTCGGGCAGACGGCGGTCGGTCTCGGTGTCCACCCTGCTCACGAAGAACGAGGCCACGGACGCCAGCGGGCGAAGGTCGCCCCCGTCCGCCGCGTGCTGCTCGAGGCCGGACACGAACGCATCGATCACCTCCGCGTACCGGTCAAGGCCGAAGATCAGGGTCACGTTGGTGTTGATGCCCGCCGCGAGGTTGGCGGCGATGGCGGGGATCCCCTCGCGCGTCGCGGGGATCTTGATCATCACGTTCGGTCGGTCGAGGCGGGCCCACAGGTCACGCGCCTGAGCGAGGGTCGCCGCCGTGTCGCGCGCGAGGTCGGGCGACACCTCCACCGACACGAAGCCGTCGCGACCGCCCGTGCTGTCGTGCACCGGGCGCAAGATGTCGGCGGCGCGGCCGACGTCGTCGATGACGAGGCGCCAGTACGAATCCTCGATGCTCTCGCCGGCGCGGGCGCACGCTCGGAGCTGGTCGTCGTAGGCCGTGCCCGAGCCCATCGCCTTGTCGAAGATGGTCGGGTTCGACGTGACGCCCCGGATGCCGTCCTCGGTGACGAGGCGCTGCAAGCCCCCGTCGTCCAGCAAATCCCGAGCGAGGTTGTCGTACCACGGGCTCTGGCCGAAGTCATGGAGGCGCGCGATGTCACTCGGCATGGTCAAGCACCTCCGGTGCCCAGGAGCGCCCGGGCGCGTTCGACCACGTGGTCCACGTTGATGCCCAGCTCGGACAGCACGAGCGGCCCGGGAGCCGAGGCGCCGTAGCGGTCGATGCCGACGACGTCGTCGACCCACCGCTCCCAGCCGAGCGTCGCGCCGGCTTCGACCGCGAGCTTGGGAACCCCGGGCACGAGCACGGCGTCCCGGTACCCCTGGTCCTGGGACGCGAAGAGGTCCCACGACGGCATGGAGACCACCCGGACCCCCACACCGTCGGCGACGAGGCGGGCGGCGGCGGCGACGCACACCGAGACCTCCGAGCCGGTCCCCACGAGCACGAGGCCGAGCGCGCCGGGGGGCTCGTCCACGAGGGTGTACGCGCCGCGGCCCAACCCGTCGGGGGCCCGCTCGGCGGTGCCCTCGAGCACCGGCACCTTCTGGCGCGTCAACACGATCGCCGTGGGGCCGGAGCCGTCCATGTGGACGCGCCAGGCCTGGGCCACCTCGTTGGCATCGGCGCAGCGGATGAGGCGCAGGCCCGGCATCGCGCGCAGCGATGCGAGGTGCTCCACCGGCTGGTGCGTGGGGCCGTCCTCGCCGACGCCCACGGAATCGTGGGACCACACGAAGGCGGTCTTGTACCCCGAGAGCGCGGCGAGTCGCACGGCGGGCCGCATGTAGTCCGAGAAGATGAAGAAGGTGCCGCCGGCGGGAACGAGGTACGACACGGCCATGCCGTTCATGACGGCACCCATCCCGAACTCGCGTACACCCCAGTGCACCTGGCGGCCCCCGATGCGGTGCCGGGCGACGACATCGGCTCCGTCGAGCTTGGTGCCGGTGTTGTCGGTGAGATCGGCGCCACCGGCGACGATCCCGGGGACGACATCGAGGACCGCGCCCAGGACCTGCGCGCACGCGGCGCGGGTGGCCACCTCCTCACCCGCCGACCAGGTGGGGAGCTTGGTCTCCCATCCCGGCAGGCCGCGCTGGTCGAGGCAGGCATCGTGCTCGTCGGCCAGGGCCGGCTCGCGCTCGCGCAGCACGGCACGGCGGCGCACCCAGTCGGCGCGCGCGGGCGCCCCTCGAGCGCCCGCCTCGCGGTAGAAGTTGAGCACGTCGTCGGGGACATCGAACTGCCGGTCGGCGGGCAAGCCGAGCAGCTCCTTCACCGCCCGCACCTCGTCCTCGCCCAGGGCGTTGCCGTGCGCGAAGGCGGTATCGGTGTAACGCGGCGACGGCCAGCCGATGTGACTGCGCAGGATCACCAGGCTCGGTTGCTCAGGCTCACTCATCGCGTTGCGCAGGCCCTGCTCGATGGCGTCCACATCGTTGGCGACCTCACCGAGTGTGACCACGTGCCAGCCGTAGGCCCGGAAGCGGCCGGCGACATCGTCGCTGTACGCGAGCTCCGTGGGCCCGTCGATGGTGATGTGGTTGTCGTCGTACACGCACACGAGCCGCCCGAGCCCGAGGTGCCCGGCCAGCGAGGCGGCCTCGTGGCTGATCCCCTCCTCGAAGCACCCGTCGCCGGCGATCGCGAACACGTGGTGGTCACAGACCTCGGGGCCGAACCGCGCCCGTAGGTTCGCCTCAGCGAGCGTCATGCCCACCGCATTGGCGAAGCCCTGGCCGAGCGGGCCGGTGGTGACCTCGATGCCGGCCGCGTGGCGGTACTCGGGATGCCCGGCCGTGCGCGAGCCCCATTGGCGAAATGCCTCGAGGTCCTCCAGACCGAGACCGAACCCGGTGAGATACAGCATCGAGTAGAGCAGCATCGACGCGTGGCCGTTGGAGAGGACGAAACGATCACGATCGGGCCATTCGGGGTCACCGGCGTCGTAGCGCATGACGCGCGTGAACAGCACGTGCGCGAGCGGGGCGAGGGCCATGGGCGTGCCGGGATGGCCGTTGCCGGCGCGTTGCACCGCGTCCATGGCCAGCCCGCGGATGGTGTTGATGCCGCGCTGCTCGAGGTCGCTCGCGGTCATCATCTCCTCCTTGCCCGCTCTGGCCTGTCGTGGTGTCGGTCCTGCGTGCCGGTCGGGCCGTGTCGGGCCGGGACCGATGTTGCCCAGTGGGGGCCGGCCGGGAGCCCCACTATGCCTCGTGATGCGATCCCCGCCGAGAACTCCTGGCTCTGAGGCTCAGGCGAACAAAGCGAGGCTCGCGGTGAAGCCGTGCAGGAAGTTGTGCGAGCCCACGGGCCCGATCTCCCCCGCGCAGAATGCGCCCGCGGCCGGCACGGGCCCCAGGAGCTCGGCGAGTACGCCGGCGTCGTGATCGGGGATCCCGAAGAGGTGTCGGCCGCGGCCGTTGCACGTGAACACCAGCGCGGCGGAGGCCTGCGCCCCGGCAAGCAGGGCGCGCAGGTCCTCGTCGGCCGCGGCGGCATCCCGCACGTGGAACTGCACCGTCTGGCCCACCGCCACGGTCTGGCCGACGGCGATCGCGCCGCTCGCGGTGTCGGCGCCGAGGACGTTGCGAACCAGGAAGTCGCCGCGGGTGAACTCGGGCTTGTGCTCGTCGACGACGATCCCGATGTGCAGCCCGCGCATGAGCAGGGCGCGCTCCTCCTCGGGCGCGGCGGCGACGAGGTCATGGAGCCGAGCGAGGGCCGACCGTCCGCCGAGCTCCGCGATGACGTTGCCCGAGCTGGCCGTGACCACGAACGGGGAGCCGATGGGGCGGCAGCCCTGGGAGACGACGGTACGGATGTCGACGCCACCGACGAGCGCGCCGACCGCGCCGTGGTCAGTCACGTCGCCGTCGAGCACGAGCCGGTTGCCGCCCGGGCTCGACGCGCCGGACGCCAGGCCTCCGATCACCCGGAGCCCGGGCTCGGTCTCCGCGAGTGAGGACAGGAGCGCGTCGACGGGGAAGGTGAACGGATCGGCGAGGAGCAGCAGGGTCCGGGCGGCGCCAGGATCGGACCAGCCGGTGACGACAGGACCGTCGGGCGTGTCGAGCGCGTCGAGCGCGACGCCGGTGATCTCGGCCTCGGGGAGGCACGCGGCGAAGAGGGAGAGCGCGGGGCTGTCCTCGATCTCGTGCGCGTCGCCGATCACGGCGGTCGCGGTGACGCCGATCAGCAGCCCGGGCGCGAGGAGGCTCCGGAGCGCCCCCACCACGTCCTCGAGCGCCTCGGTGTGATGCGGTGATGCGAAGCACACCAGGAGATCGGGATGCTCGCCGCCCAGTCGTTCGAGGATCTCGCCCGTGGTCTCACCGACCGCCTGGCTCGCGACAGGGTGGCGGGACAGCGCCGATGCGTAGCCGGTCATCGCGGAGCCGGTCATCGAGGCGACGCTAGCGTCCGAGGCGTGGGCAACCGACCGGGCCGGGTGCGCGGATGACGCCTCGACGCACGATCGGCGGGGTCTGCGTTCTCGTTGCGTGCGCCGTCGGGTTCTTCGGGCTGTATCACCGGAGCGAGGCGCACTCAGCTGTGGAGCCGCCGCGCGCGGGTACGGCGTTGTGGTCGCCCCGCCGGGCGCCCCAGCCGGTGGTGGACGCGGTCGGAGCCCAGCGTCTCCAGGGCGCGCTGGACGAGGCCGCGGTGGGCATCGACGCGTGCTTCGTGGTGGCGGACAGCGACGTGGTGCTGGCGACGCGCAATCCCGACGCCGCGCTGGCGCCGGCGTCGACCACCAAGCTGTTGACGGCGATGGCCGCGATGGGAGCACTCGGTGCGGACGCGCGCTTCCGTACGGTTGCCCTGGCCCCAGACGCGCCCGAGCGCGGCACGATCGCGCAGCTGTACCTGGTGGGCGGAGGGGACCCGCTCCTCGTCACCCCCGAGTTCCAGGCCGAGCTCGACACCGACCGGCTGTCGCAGGGAACACCGGGGACCCCGCTCGACGCACTCGCCGAGGCGATCGTGGCGGCGGGAGTGCGGCGCATCCCCGGGGGCGTGGTGGCCGACGACGCCCGTTACGAGTCCCTGCGTTACCTGCCCACCTGGCTCGATGCCTACCGCACGCAGGGCGAGGTAGGGCCGATCGGTGCCCTCACCGTGAACCGTGGCTTCGTCACCGGGCCCGGCGGACGCGCCGCCGAGGACCCCGCGCTCCTCGCGGCGAGCGAGCTGACCCGCCTGCTCCAGGCCCGCGGGGTGAGCGTCGGCGCGCCGTCACACGGCAGCGTGGCGGGCGCGACCGGCGGGGCCGGCGGGACAGGCGGGACAGGCGGGACAGTGGAGGTGGCCGCGCTCGAGACCCGGCTCACCGATGTGCTCGTGGCCGTGCTGCGCTACTCGGACAACACCGCGGCCGAGATGCTGACCCGCGAGATCGGCCTCGCCGTCGCGGGAGCGCCCACCACGGCGGCGGGAGTGCAGTCCGTGCTGGGTGAGCTCGACCGCCTCGGGATCCCGCACGCCGGCGTCGTGCTGTACGACGGCTCGGGGCTCACGCGCGAGAACCGTGTCACCTGCACCGCGCTGGCGGCGGCGCTGGCGCGGGCGAGCGAGGGGGACTTCGCCGTGGTGGTCGAGTCCTTGGCCGTGGCCGGTGCGAGCGGCACGCTCGCGACGAGCTTCCTGGGCTCCCTGCTCGAGGGGCACCTCCGGGCCAAGACCGGCACGCTCACCGGCGTGACCGGCCTGGTGGGCATCGTCGACGTGCGGCGCAGCCTCCGCTTCGTCCTTCTGGGCAACGGGGCCTTCACCAATGGAGAGGCGCGGCTCGTGCGCGCACGGTTCGCGGAGATCGCGGCGCGCTTCCCGGATTCGCCGCTGGCCGACGAGCTCGTGCCTGGGCCCGTCGACGGGGCCTAGTCCTACACTCGGCCCGATGACCGAGGGGAGCACGGGATCGGAGTCGGGCGGGCCGGGCTCGCCGTCGAGCGCGCGCCCGTCGGCCCCGCTGCCCCAGCTGGTGCTGGAGCTGCGCGACCTGGTGGTGACGTACGTGCGGCAGGAGACGCTGGTGCCGCTCCGCCAGCTCGGCCGCTACGTGGCGTTCGGCATCGCCGGGTCGCTCCTCCTCGGCCTCGGGGCGGTGCTGCTCGGCGTGGGGGTGCTCCGCCTGCTCCAGACCGAGATGGCCGACACGTTCGACGGCGACTGGTCGTGGGCGCCGTACGGGATCGTGTTCGCGCTGGGGCTGTTCGGCGCGACCGTCACCTGGAAGGCGCGGCGAGCGGGGCGAGCGCAGCGCGCAAGTCGCGCGGGGGAGGGATCGTGACCAAGCACGCGGACAGTGAGTCGGTCACCCGAGCCGACATCGAGGACAAGCTGCGCGAGATCCGGGCCGGCACCGACGCGGGCCGCGATGCGGCCCAGGGCCCGGGCATGGCCGCCGGCGGGATGGCGCTCGCGGTGCTCGCCGCCTACGCGCTGGGGCGGCGCCGGGGGCGCAAGCGGCGGACCGTCGTCGAGATCAGGCGGGTGTGAGATGACCTCCCGGTCGCTGCGCAGCCGGGCGGTCGGTTCGCTCGCCCGTCGCGGCGTCCGGCGTGGCCTCGACGGCTCCAGCGCATGGATGATCGTGGGCGTGGTGGCCTCGGTGCTGCAGCTCGTCGACCGCGTGGCGCGTGATACCGATGTCGTCGAGACGATCAGGCTCCGACCCGGCGAGGCGATCGAGATCCGCACGCGGCCACCGGGCCCGCGCTCGTGACGGACCGCGCCGGGGTCGAGTCGACGCCTCTCGAGTCGATCGTGTCAGCCGAGTCGCCGCGATCGGTGGAGTGAGCATGCCGGGACGGGGCCCCCTGGCGGCGGGGGACACCGTGCTGCTCGTGGATGCGCGGGGCCGGCGCCACCTCGTCGTGCTCACCGAGGGCGAGGCGTTCCACTCGCACGCGGGGGTGGTGCGCCACGACGACCTCGTGGGTATCGACGAGGGGGCTGCGGTGCGCACCTCCTTGGGGGCCCGGTTCGTGGCCGTGCGCCCGACCCTTGCCGAGTACGTGCTCGAGATGCCCCGCGGCGCGCAGGTGATCTACCCCAAGGATCTCGGGCCAATCCTCGTGCACGCCGACGTGTTCCCCGGCGCGCGGGTGCTCGAATCGGGTGTGGGGTCGGGTGCGCTCACCATGACCCTGCTGCGAGCCGTCGGGCCGACCGGGAAGGTGTTCGGCTACGAGCTGCGCGAGGACTTCGCCACCCGGGCCCGGCGCAACGTGGATGGGTTCCTGGGCGCCGACGTGCCCTTGCGCATCGAGGTGCGCGACGCGTACGAGGGGCTCGACGAGGACGATCTCGACCGGATCCTGCTCGATCTCCCCGAACCGTGGCAGGTCGTGAAGCACGCGACGCGGGCGCTCCGGCCCGGCGGGATCCTGTTGGCGTACCTGCCCACGATCGGCCAGGTGTCACGCTTGCGCGACGAGCTCGTGGAGTCGACGTTCGGGATGGCCCAGACGCTCGAGGTGCTCCAGCGGGGCTGGCACGTGGAAGGCCAGTCGGTCCGGCCGGATCACCGGATGGTGGCGCACACCGGGTTCCTGACCTTCGCGCGGCTGCTGCACGCCGCGGGTTGAGCTGGTCAGTCGACCTCGATGAAGATGCACTCGCCGGGGCACTCCTCGGCGGACTCGATGACCGCCTCCTCCTGCCCGGCCGGCACGTTGGCGAGGCCCTCGGCGCCTCCCGGCTCCGAGAAGACCTTGGCGCCTTCCTTGACGTAGGCCAGCCCGTCGTCGAGCAGTGTGAACACGTCGGGCGCGATCTCCTCGCACAGCCCGTCGCCGGTGCAGAGATCCTGATCGATCCAGACCTTCATCTCGTGCCCATCTCCTGCCGCACTCGGTGATGCTCCTGCGACCCATCCTGCCCGCCCCGGCATCGGGTCGGGCGAATTCAGCGTACCGATCCGGGTCTCATTTCTCAAGCCGTGGCGGGGAAAATGTACCCGGGTGGGGTGTCGCGGGGTGCTCGAATGGTGCGTGTAGTGTCCGCGCGAAGCCCGGGCCCGCACGAACCCGCACGAATATGGAGCGGCGTACCGGATGCCGCCCACCTCGGGAGGAGGTGAGACGTGGCTGGGGAGCACGAGCGGCGTCTCGCCGCGTACGAACGCGATGTGGCCGACCTGCAGTCCCAGGTGAAGGCCCTGGAGGAAGAGGTCGTCGCCCTCCGCCGTCGCCTCCAAGAGGCCCCCAAGCGAGTGCGCAGCCTGGAGGAGCGCGTCCTGGAGACCAAGGGGCAGCTCGCGCAGGCCGTGTCCCAGAACGAGCGCCTGTCGGCCACGCTGCGCGAGGCCCGTGAGCACATCGCCGCGCTGCGCGGGGAGGTCGAGAAGCTCACGATGCCGCCGTCGGCCTACGGCACCTTCCTCGGCGCCAACGACGACGGGACCGTGGACATCCTCGCCTCCGGGCGCAAGATGCGGGTCGCGGTGCACCCGGAGGTCGACACCGACGACCTCGAGCGGGGCCAGGAGGTGGCCCTCAACGAGTCGCTGAACGTGGTGCTCGCCCGCGGGCTCGAGGCGAGCGGCGAGGTCGTGGTGCTCAAGGAGATCCTCGAGGACGAGACGCGGGTGCTCGTGGTGGGTCGCGCCGACGAGGAGCGGGTGTGCGAGCTCGCCGGTGCCCTGGTGGGCGAGCGGCTGCGGGTCGGCGACCACCTGCTGCTGGACGTGCGCTCCTCACTCGTCGTGGAGCGCCTCCCTCGCCCCGAGGTCGAAGAGCTCGTGCTCGAGGAGGTGCCCGACGTCACCTACGCCGATGTCGGTGGCCTCGACGACCAGATCGAGCAGATCCAGGACGCGGTGGAGCTGCCGTACCTGCACGCCGAGAAGTTCTTCGAGCACCAGCTCCAGCCCCCGAAGGGCATCCTCCTCTACGGCCCGCCTGGTTGCGGCAAGACGCTCATCGCCAAGGCGGTGGCCAACTCGTTGGCCAAGCGCGTCGCGGAGAAGACGGGTAACTCGTCGTCGCGGTCGTACTTCTTGAACATCAAGGGTCCTGAGCTGCTCAACAAGTACGTGGGCGAGACCGAGCGTCAGATCCGGCTGATCTTCCAGCGCGCGAAGGAGAAGTCGGAGGAGGGCGTGCCGGTCATCGTGTTCTTCGACGAGATGGATTCGCTGTTCCGCACGCGGGGGACCGGCATCTCATCGGACATCGAGAGCACGATCGTGCCCCAGCTCCTGGCGGAGATCGACGGGGTCGAGAGCCTCAAGAACGTGATCGTGATCGGGGCGTCGAACCGCGAGGACCTGATCGACCCGGCGATCCTGCGCCCGGGGCGCCTCGACGTGAAGATCAAGATCGAGCGGCCCGACGAGAACAGCGCGCGCCAGATCTTCGGCCGCTACCTCACCGCGGCCCTGCCGATCGCCCCGGCGGAGATCGCGGCGCGAGGCACCCCCGACGACGCCGTCGCGGCGATGATCGACACGGCGGTGGAGCGCATGTACGCCGCCGACGAGGACAACCGCTTCCTCGAGGTCACGTACCAGAACGGCGACAAGGAGATCCTGTTCTTCAAGGACTTCGCGTCGGGGGCGATGATCGAGAACGTCGTGCGCCGCGCCAAGAAGCTGTCGATCAAGCGGCAGATCAGCGGCGGCGAGAAGGGAATCTCGGGGGACGACCTCGTCGCGTCGATCCGCCAGGAGTTCCGCGAGCACGAGGACCTCCCCAACACCACGAACCCCGACGACTGGGCGAAGATCTCGGGCAAGAAGGGCGAGCGCATCGTCTTCGTGCGCACCCTGATGTCCGAGGGTGACGAGTCCACCGGCGGTCGACAGATCGAGCGGATCACCACCGGTCAGTACCTGTAGCGCGCGCCGACTCAGCCCTGACGAAAGCCGCGGTTCGGGTTGTGGACGTGGGCCTCTAGGCTGGTGTTGTGGCCGTCCCCAAGGTGTGCGGCATCGAGACCGAATACGGCGTGGCGCTGCGCGGCACGCTCGATGCCAATCCCGTGCTCGCCTCGTCGATGTTGATCAATGGCTACGTGGAGCATCACCGGACGGGCTGGGACTTCGAGGACGAGTCGCCGGGGCGTGACGCCCGCGGCCCGTCCCGCGAGGGGAGCCAGGCCCCCGAGATCGAGACCCACCTCGTGAACACGGTGCTCACCAACGGCGCCCGGTACTACGTGGACCACGCGCATCCGGAGTACTCCACCCCCGAGTGCTCGGACGCGCTCGGGCTGGTGCTTGCGGACAAGGCCGGAGAGCGCGTCCTGGCCCGCTCGATGGAGGCGGCCCGCCGGCTGCTCGAGCCGGGCCAAGAGGTCGTGGTGTACAAGAACAACTCCGACGGCAAGGGCAACTCCTACGGGTGCCACGAGAACTACCTGGTGGACCGGGCGACGCCGTTCGGGGCCCTCGTGCGTCACCTGCTGCCGTGGTTCGTGAGCCGCCAGGTATTCACCGGCGCCGGGAAGGTGGGCTCGGAGAACGGGACCGCGCCGGTCGACTTCCAGCTCAGCCAACGCGCCGACTTCTTCGAGGAAGAGGTGGGCCTCGAGACGACCCTCAAGCGCCCCATCGTGAACACCCGGGACGAGCCGCACGCCGATCCCCAGCTCTACCGGCGCCTGCACGTGATCGTGGGCGACGCCAACCTCTGCGAGGTGGCGACCTTCCTCAAGGTCGGGACCACGGCGATCGTGCTCGCCATGATCGAGGACTCCTTCCTCGACAAGGACTTCTCGATCGTCGCCCCGGTGCCGGCGATGACCGTGGTGTCGCACGATCCCTCGTGCACCGCGACCATCGAGCTCGTGGACGGCGGGCGGATGACCGCGGTCGAGTTGCAGTGGGAGTTCCTCGGCCTGGCCCGCAAGTACGCCGAGGAGACCGGGCTCGAAGCGTGCGGTGGCCTCGACGTCGGCACCGAGGTGCTCACGCGCTGGGAGACGGTGCTCGGCGCGCTCGAGCGCGACGCGTCCGAGCTCGACGGCCAGCTCGACTGGGTGACGAAGCTCGGGCTGCTGCAGGCCTACGTGGATCGCGACCATCTCGACTGGAACGATCCCAAGCTCGCGTTGCTCGATCTCCAGTACCACGATGTGCGGCCCACGCGCTCGCTGTACGAGCGCCTCGTGCGCGCCGGTACGGTGGAGCGGCTCGTGGACGAGCGCCACGTCGTTGCGGCGATGTCGGATCCGCCGGAGACGACGCGGGCGTACTTCCGGGGAACGTGTTTGGCCCGCTGGCCCGAGGCGGTGGTGGCGGCCAACTGGGATAGCCTGATCCTGGACGTCGGCAATGACCCGCTCAAGCGGATACCCATGATGGAGCCGTTGCGGGGAACGCGCGCCCACGTCGAGGCGTTGTTCGCGGATGTGGAGACACCCGCCGACCTCGTCGCCCGACTGGGGTCCTCGACCGGTTCCGGAGGCTGATGAGCGATGCCTGAACAGCAGCGGCGACAACGCCCCGCACCCAAGGAGCGCGTCAAGGAGAGCGAGGAGCTCCCGGCGCCGTCCGAGCGCGGCGAGCGACTCAAGAACGAGCTCGACGACCTCCTCGACGAGATCGACGAGGTGCTCGAGGACAACGCCGAGGACTTCGTGAAGTCGTACGTGCAGAAGGGCGGCCAATAGCGCCCGAGCAGCGCCGTGTAGCCTCGGCGCCGATGTCCGGCGACGCGCCGCTGCCCTTCTTCGGTCGAGACGTGGATCCGGGTGCGTCGTTCGCGGATCTCCTGCGGCGAAGGGCGCCCGCGCCACCGCCGGCCCCTCTCGCCGCTACGGCGGGGCTCGCGCCCGAGCTCGTACACGCCACCACCGTGGTGGCGATCCGCTACGGCAACGGCGTGGTCATGGCCGGCGACCGCCGCGCCACGTCGGGATACCTGATCGCCAGCCGCAGGATCGAGAAGGTGTTCCCGGCCGACGACACGTCGGGCATCGCGATCGCCGGCGCGGCCGGGCCGGCCGTCGAGCTCGTTCGACTGTTCCAGACCCAGCTCGAGCACTACGAGAAGATCGAGGGCGAGATCCTCTCGCTCGACGGCAAGGCCAACCAGCTGAGCGGCCTGGTGCGCGCCAACCTTCCGGCGGCGATGCAGGGGTTCATCGTGGTCCCGCTGTTCGCCGGCTACGACGAAATCCTCGAGCGGGGGCGCGTCTTCAGCTTCGACGTCACCGGCGGAAAGTACGAGGAAGCGGACTTCCAGGCCAACGGGTCAGGGGGTGTGCACGCGCGGAACTGGATCAAGGCCCAGTGGCACGAAGGGATGAGTCGCGACGACGCCGTGGACCTTACGCTGCGGGCGTTGTTCTCTGCCGCGGACGAGGACGCAGCCACCGGTGGCCCCGATCTGGTGCGGGGCATCTACCCGACCATCGCGGTGATCGACGTGCAGGGCTTCAACCCCGTGGCCAGTGAGGAGATCGAGCTCCGCGCGGGCCAGCTCCTGGGCGGGCGCGAGGAGGGGGCGGGATTGTGACCGTTCCCTTCTACGTCTCGCCCGAGCAGGTGATGAAGGATCGAGCCGACTACGCGCGCAAGAACATTGCCCGGGGCCGGGACCTGGTGGCCATGAGCGTGGACAGCGGCCTGGTGATCGTGGCCGAGAACCCCTCGCGCACGCTGTACAAGATCAGCGAGATCTACGACCACATCGCGTTCGCGGGGGTGGGGAAGTACAACGAGTTCGAGATGTTGCGCATCGCGGGGGTGCGCCAGGCCGACATCAAGGGATACACGTTCGCCCGCGAGGACGTCAACGCCCGCTCGCTGGCCAACGCGTACGCCCAGACGCTCGGGCAGGTCTTCACCCACGAGATGAAGCCCTACGAGGTGGAGATCCTCGTCGCCGAGGTGAGCACCACCCCGGCCGACGACGAGCTGTTCCACATCCTCTACGACGGCACCGTCATGGACGAGCAGGGCTGCACGGCGCTCGGCGGGCGCGCCGACACGATCGACGAGGCACTCCGGGGGCGGTACGAGCCGACGCTGGAGGTGGCCGCGGCAGTGCGCCTCGGCGCCGAAGTGCTGGGGGGGTCCGATCAGCCGCCGCTCGTGGCCGACCAGCTCGAGGTGGCGCTGCTCGACCGCAGCCGCGCGCGGCGGGCGTTCCACCGGGTGAAGAGCGCCGAGCTGGTCGGGCTCCTCCAGGCCTGAGTCACCATCCTGGAGCGGCCCGCAGCAGGGGCGCGAGGATCCCGGCGACGAGGAACGCGAGCGCGATCACCAACGGCCATCGGCGTGGGCGGTGACTGGCCCCGACATCGGCCCACTCGCGGGGCGCGGCCAGCGCGTCGTCGACCTCGGTGGCGAGCATCACGAAGGACGCGTCATCGAGCTGGTCCTCGTGCACGTACACGTCGACTCGGGCCATGTCGCCCACGGTGAGCCCGTAGGGACTGTGGAGCCCACCCCGCAGCTCCACCTCGATGCCCTCCGAGCGCAGCCGGGCTGCGAGCAGGTGCGCCGAGAACGCGCCGTGCACGGAGGTGAGTGGCTGCATCGCCGAGGCCACACGTTGATCCTACGGTGCCCGGCACTGGGGCCGGTACGCTCGGAGGCGTGGAACGGCGGATCTTCGGGCTCGAGAACGAGTACGGCGTCACCTGCACGCTCCGCGGGCAGCGGCGCCTGAGCCCCGACGAGGTGGCTCGGTACCTGTTCCGCCGAGTCGTGTCGTGGGGACGGTCGAGCAACGTGTTCCTCGAGAACGGCGCCCGGCTCTACCTCGACGTGGGGAGCCACCCCGAGTACGCGACGCCCGAGTGCGACTCCGTCGCCCAGCTCGTGGTGCACGACAAGGCCGGTGAGCGGATCCTCGAGGGCCTGGTGCGCAGCGCCGAGCAACGGCTCCGGGAGGAGGGCATCCGGGGCGAGGTGTTCCTGTTCAAGAACAACACGGACTCGGCCGGGAACTCCTACGGCTGCCACGAGAACTACCTCGTGGAGCGCGACGGCGACTTCACGAAGTTCACCGACGTGTTGATCCCCTTCCTCGTCACCCGCCAGGTGTATGCAGGCGCGGGCAAGGTCCTCCAGACCGCACGGGGCGCGATGTACTGCATCAGCCAGCGCGCCGAGCACATCTGGGAGGGCGTGTCGAGCGCGACCACGCGATCTCGGCCGATCATCAACACTCGCGACGAGCCCCACGCGGACGCCGAGCGCTTCCGGCGCCTACACGTGATCGTGGGTGACTCGAACATGTCGGAGTACACGACATTCTTGAAGGTCGGAACGGCGTCCATCATGCTGCGCATGCTCGAGGAGGACTCGAGCCCCTGGCGCGACCTCTCGCTGGAGAACCCGATCCGTGCGATCCGCGAGATCAGCCACGACATGACCTGCCGGCGCCGCGTGCGGCTGGCGAACGGACGGGAGCTCTCGGCGGTGGAGCTCCAGTCGGAGTACCTGAACCGAGCATTGCGCTTCGCCAAGCGCCATGGCCTCAGCCCGCTCGAGAACCAAGCACTCGAGATGTGGGAGCACGTGATGACCCATCTCGAGAACGACCCCCTGAAGCTGAACACCGAGATCGACTGGGTAGTGAAGTACCACCTCATCGAGGCCTACCGGGAGCGGGACGACCTTCCCCTGACCCATCCCCGCGTCGCACTGGTAGATCTCGCCTACCACGACGTGACGCGGTCGCGGTCGCTGTACTACGTGCTCGAGCGGCGCGGGCTGGTGGACCGGATCGTTGAGGACTCGGAGATCGAGGAGGCCATGACCGTGGCGCCCCAGACGACACGAGCTCGTTTGCGGGGGGCGTTCATCAAGCGGGCCAAGGAGCGCAAGCGCGATTACACGGTCGACTGGGTGCACCTCAAGCTCAACGACCAGGCGCAGCGAACCGTGTTGTGCAAGGACCCGTTCAAGGCCCGTGACGAGCGCGTCGAGCGTCTGATCTCGTCGCTGTAGCGGTGCCGTCGTTCCGGACCGGTCAGGTCGTACGGCTGCTCGAGGAGCGCGCGGGCCTCCAGCGCATCGAGGTGGACCTCGGGTCCGGCCCCGAACGCGCCTATGTGCTTCCTCAGCTCACGGGGATGGTCGCGCCGGGTGACCGTGTGGTGGTGAACACGACCGCGGTCGAGCTCGGCCTCGGTACCGGGGGCTGGCACGTGGTCCACTGGAACCTCGAGCGCGCCGAGTGGAGTGAGCGCGGCCCGGGCCACATCATCAAGGGGCGGTACACGAGTCTTCAAGCTGACGTGGGGAGTACCGAGGAGCAGCTGGAGAGCCTGGCCGAGGTCGAGTCCATCAACGGGATGCCCGTGGTCGCCGCAGCGTTGCACAGCCAGGTTCCGGCCATCGCGCTCGCGGTGAAGGAATGCGCTCCGGACGCGCGCGTCGTGTACGTGATGACCGACGGCGCGGGGCTGCCGCTCGCCTTGTCGGACCTGGTTGCCGCGCTGCGCGACCGCAACATCGTCGACGCGACCGTCACGTTCGGGCATGCCTTCGGGGGTGATTTCGAGGCGGTCTCGATCTTCTCCGCGCTGGCGGTGGCCCGCCATGTGGCCCGGGGCGACGTCGCGATCGTGGCCATGGGTCCGGGAATCGTGGGGACCAACACGCGCCTGGGCTTCTCGGGAATGGAGGTCGGCGGCGTGCTCGATGCGGCTCACGCGCTCGAGGGAGTGCCGATCGCGTGCTTGCGGGTCTCGTTCGCCGATCCGCGCCTCCGTCACCAGGGGCTGTCGCACCACAGCGCGACCGCGTTGCGCCTGGCGTGCCGCGAGCGGGTGCTGGTGGCCGTCCCGCGGCTGGCGGGAGCACAGGGCCGGCAGCTCGCTGAGGATCTCGAGCGCGCCGGCGTCCCCGATCGCCACGAGGTCGTGGCCGTGGATCCGCCCGACGTCCTCGCCCTCTTCGCCCGGGCCGGTCTGGACATCGTGTCCATGGGGCGGCCCGCAGCCGACGACCCCGCGATGTTCCTGGCCGGGGCCGCCGCGGGGGTGCTGGCCGCGGCCCACCGGTCCCCAGGCGCCGCGGGGCGCACATGAGCCGGTGGCGCCGGTGGCGCCGGCGGCGCCGGTGAGCGCACGGCTCGAGCGCCTGGTGAACCTGACCGCGACGCTGCTCGACACCCGCCGCCCCCTGACGCTCGAGGAGCTGGCCGAGCGCCTGGAACCGCCGTATCCCCACGAGCTGGTGGCCCGGCGCCGCGCCTTCGAGCGGGACAAGGAGACGCTGCGTGATCTCGGGATCCCGGTGGTCACCGAGCCGGTCGATCCCCTGGGGGGCGAGGTCGGGTACCGGATCCGACCCGACGACTACTACCTGCCCGCGTTGGATCTATCACCCGACGAGCGAGCCGCCCTGCACGTGGCCGTGAGTGCCGTGCGACTCGGCGGGACGGATGCGCGTGAGGGTCTCCGCAAGCTCGGGGGCATCGAGGGGTCCGGTGCCGCGCTCGTCGCGAGCCTTCCCACCACGGAGCATGTCGGGGAGCTGTTCGACGCGGTGGCGCGCCGGAGGCGAGTGGAGTTCGGGTACCGCGACGTGCCGCGCGTGCTCGAGCCCTATGGCGTGGTGCACCGCTTCGGGCACTGGTACGTAGTGGGACGGGATGCCGGCAAGGACGCACCGCGCGCGTTTCGGGTCGACCGCATGCAGGGTCGTCCGGTGTGCGGTCCTCCGGGGGCGTTCGAGCCACCCGCCGGAATCGATCCGGCCGAGTACCTGCGGGCCGACCCGCTCAGCTACGGCGACGAGCCGCCGGTCGACGCGCAGGTACTCGTGGACCCGGCCCGCAGCGCCTGGGTGGTGGACCAGCTCGGGGAGGCCGCGGTCGTCGAGCGGCGTCCCGATGGCGCGGTGGTGGTGCGCCTCGTCGTGTCCAATCGCGAGGCGTTCCGGTCGTGGGTGCTCGAGCTCCTCGAGTACGCCGAGGTCCTCGCGCCGGACGAGCTGCGGGCCGACCTCGTCGCGTGGCTCGTGGATCTCGCGGGCGTCCAGCCGTGAGCCCGCGACCGCTGCCTGGTCCGCGCCTCTTGCGGATGCTCGCGCTCGTCCCGTGGATCCTCTCGCACCCGGGCACGACGATGAGCGAGCTCGCGCTCCGGTTCGGGGTCGACGAGTCCGACATCGAGGCCGACCTCGAGCTGCTGCCGATGTGCGGCCTCCCGCCGTACACCGCGGACCGACTCATCGACGTGTGGGTCGGTGACGACGGCGCGGTCTCGATCCGCCTGGCCGAGTACTTCGACCGCCCCCTGCGGCTGACCCCGGCCGAGGGCCTGGCGCTGCTCGCCGCGGGCCGGGCGCTGTTGGCCGTGCCCGGAGCCGATGCCGGGGGACCGCTGGCCTCGGCCCTCGACCGCCTGGAGGCGTCGCTGGGGGCCCGAGGTGCGCTCACGGTCGACGTGGGCGACCCCGGCGACCTCGACCAGCTGGCGGCGGCGGCACGCGACGGGGCCCAGCTCGAAATCTCCTACTACTCCTTCGCGCGTGACGAGATGACGACCCGGGTGGTGGATCCCCACCGCGTGTTCCACGCGTTCGGCGCGTGGTACCTGGAGGCCTACTGCCATCGTGCGGAAGCGGAGCGGCTGTTCCGCGTCGATCGTGTCCGTGGTCTGCGCCCGACGGGACGGTCGATCACGGTGGCCGATGGCGACGGGGATGGCGACCGCGGCCCGGAAGCGACGGTGTACCACCCGCGGCCCGGTGACCCGAGGGTGCGGCTCCGGCTCGCGCCCGACGCGGCGTGGGTGATCGAGAGCGTGCCGGTGGAACGCGCGCAGACCCGACGCGACCATTCCGTGGAGGTGGTGCTGGCGGTGAGCGGCGCCGCGTTCCTCGAGCGACTGCTGCTCCGACTCGGGCCGTCAGCGGAGGTGCTGGGCCCTCCCGAGGCTCGCGACGTGGGCCGAGCCGCGGCGCTCCGGATCCTGGCGCGATACGACACCTGAGCCCGGCGTCGGCGGGCCGTCGCGGAAGTGGGGCGCCGAGGTGGGAGGATGGTGCGGCATGGAGCACCCGCAGTGACCGCGTCGCCACCCAAAGACGGAGTCAGCGACGACGGATCGGACGCGACACTGGTCACGGCCTCATCTCCGACGGAGCCGTCCGACGGCCAGAAGCCCCCGCGGAACGTTCGCAAGCTCGTGCTCGAGTGGGGCCTGCTCATCGTGGCCGCGCTGGTCATCGCCTTCGTCATCAAGACCTTCCTGTTCCAGGCGTTCTACATCCCGTCCTCGTCGATGGTGCCCACGTTGCAGGTAGGAGATCGGGTGCTGGTGAACAAGCTCAGCTACGACTTCCACGATGTGGACCGCGGCGACATCGTGGTGTTCGAAGCGCCCGCGTCGGCCCGGACCGAGGGCATCGAGGACCTGGTGAAGCGGGTGATCGGCCTACCGGGCGAGTCGGTGACCTATGGCGACGACGGCGCCGTGTACGTCGACGGGCGGCGGCTCCGCGAGCCCTACCTGCCCGCGGGCACGACCACGATCAAGGGGAGCCAGGACGTCCCGCCGGGATGCGACCCACCCCCCAACGGGGCTCCGGGCTGCGTGGTGCCGGCCGGCCACCTCTTCATGATGGGGGACAACCGCGGGGAATCCAAGGACACCCGGGAGTTCGGCCCGATCCCCGAGGACACCATCGTCGGGCGTGTCTTCGTGCGGATCTGGCCCATCGGGGACATCAAGTTCTTCTAGCCTTTGGTCGCGCTCGCTCGGCGGCGGGGTACCCGCCGCCGCCCTACGGGCCGCTCGCTTGCTCCGGCGAGTTCCTCGCTTGCGCTCGTCACCGCCCTTCTCGTGCCGCGCTACGCGGAACGTGTGACGGCGGCGACCATGCGGTCGACGTGGTCGGAGTACACGCCGTCGATGCCGATGCGCACCATCGCGCGCAGGTGGCGGTCGTGCTGGACGTCCCACGCGAAGGCCAGCACCTCGAAGCGGTGGAACAGCGTGACGAGCCCGACCGACCAGTCAGAATGATGGAGGTTCACGGCGTCGATCCCCGCCGCGGCGAGGTCGGCAGCGTGGCGCTCCAGCGACGCCCCCGTCCCGTGAGTCGAGGTGGAGTGCACGAGGCGCACTTCGGGCGCGGCGCCGCGCAGCTCGCGCAGCACGTCGAGATCGTCCGAGCAGATCCAGAGGCGAGGAAGGGCACGGTGCTCGCCCGCCACCGCGAGGATGCTGGTGGCCGCGGCTCGCACCTTGAGGTCGAGGGACAGCTCGAAGCCCGTCCCGAGCTCGCGGTACAGCTCGCGAAGGCTGGGGATCCCGAGGTCCGCCAGCCTCGCGGCCGGCGTCGCCCCGATGCGGAGCCACCGGATCCCGACGCGATGCGAGCGCGCGTGGCTCAACACCACCTCACCGTCGGCAGAGAGGCGGGCGTCGGCCTCGAGCCCGGCCGCCCCTGCTCCCAGGGCCCGCCGGAACGTCGCCATCGCACGCTCGGGCTCGGTTGCCCGCGCCCCCCGGTGGGCGAAGGTGATCGGAGCCGCCACAGGGGAATCTTGGCCGATCGGCGCCGCCCAGCCGGGGCGCGCCGGGCCGAGACTCGCCGGGCGGGGGAGTCGGGGCCCCGGGACAGGGAGCGGCGCCGGGCCGAAGGTCCCGAGTCCGGGGCGGAGCCTCAAGGCCCTCCGCCGACATGCCGATGCCTAGCGCATGGCGGTGATCAAGGCGACGTGCGACGAATGTGGGGCGGTACGACTCCGGCCCGGGGACGTCACGGTACGCACCCGCCGGGACGAGTCCGACGGGAGCTACCGGTTCCGGTGCCCCCGCTGCCGCGCGATCGTGATCCACGAGGCGACCTCGGACATCTGCGACCTGCTTGTGGACAGCGGCGTCGCCCGCGAGGTCTGGGACTGGCCGGCTGAGCTCGCCGAGCACGCGGCCGGACCATCGTTGACCGCCGACGACCTGCTCGACTTCCACCTGCTGCTTGAGCGCGACGACGACGTTGCCGCATACCTCGACCGGTTCGCGATCTCCGACCTGGATCAGGACGCGGCCGCCTGACACCACTGCACCGGTGCCCGAGCGATCGGCCGCCGATGCCCTGAGGGCGGCACGACCGGAGGGCGCACCGCGGCACCCCGGTACGATGACGGGCGATGTCGATCGGTCCGGCGGAGATCCTGGTCGTCCTGTTGATCGCACTCCTGGTCTTCGGCCCCAACCGGCTGCCCGAGATGGCGCGACAGGTGGGCCGCGGCATGCGGGAGCTACGCCGTCTCCAGCATTCGCTGCGTCACGATCTCGACGAGCTCCTCACCGAGGATCAGGCCGCGAACGACAACGACGACACCGAAGACGACAGCGACGACGACAGCGAAGACGGTAAGGGCGAGGACGCGGGCCCCATGAGCGCGCCGCCGCTGTCGCCCGGCACGGGGATGGGCACCGCGGCCATGCCTCCGCCCGGGCCAACCGATCGGATGCCCGGCGAACCCGCTCCTGAAGACACGGCGTAACGCGTGCCCCGCGGCAATCCGGACGCCCGGATGACGGTCGTCGAGCACCTCACCGAGCTCCGCCGACGGGTCATCATCTCACTGGTCGCCGTCATCGCCGCGGCGATCGTGTCCTACGTGTTCGCTCCCGACATCATTCGCTTCTTCCTCGAGTTCTACCGCGACGCCACCGAGAACCAACGCGATCGCTTCATCTTCATCGGGCCGCTCGATGCCTTCGTGACCAGGCTGAAGATCGCCACGTACGGCGGCATCATCCTCGCGCTGCCGGTCTGGATCTGGCAGCTGTGGCGCTTCATCACGCCAGGACTCCAAACCCGGGAGAAGCGGTACGCCGTGCCATTCCTCCTCACCTCGATCGCGCTGTTCACCGCCGGTGCGTGCGTCGCGCTCCTGACGCTGCCGCAAGCGCTGGACTTCCTCGTCCACGCGGGTGGACAGGACCTCAGGCCCCAGCTCACTGCCGACCGCTTCCTGTCGCTGGTGTCCCTCATGCTCCTGGCGTTCGGTCTCGCCTTCGAGTTCCCGGTGGTCCTGGTGTTCCTCCTCATCGCCCGCGTGGTGTCCACGGCCCGACTCATGCACTGGCGACGGTGGGCGATCGTGGGGATCTTCGCCTTCGCCGCGATCATCACCCCGAGCCAGGACCCGTACTCTCTGTTCTTCATGGCAGTGCCGATGTACCTCTTCTACGAGGCCACGATCGTGATCGGGAAGGTGATGCACCGATGAGCCCTGAGCGCCGCAGGCACTCGTACCGCGCCCACGAGCGCAGGGACGTGGTCAAAGCCGTGTGCGCCGCGTTCGGCGTGGTGGCGTTCACCGGGATCATGATCTGGGTGCTGGCCCCGGACGAGGGCACCGGTCCCCAGCCTCAGCCCCAGCCCTTCCCGTTGCCCACGAGCCCTTCGGTACCGAGCCCGAGCACCACGCTGGGCGGATGACCCGACCCGGGTCGCCCGAACTCGGCGGTCCGACACCCGCCGGGGACACCTAGCCCCGGATGATGAGCGGCCGAATGAGTGAGCGGGCTCGCTTCGAGGCGGCCCGAGGGTTCGCGCTCGACGACTACCAGGCCCGGGCCCTCGACGCGATCGACGCCGGTCGCTCGGTCCTGGTGGCCGCGCCGACGGGCTCGGGCAAGACCGTCGTCGCCGAGTACGCGATCAGCCGGGCCCTGGCCAAGGGCGCCAAGACGTTCTACACGACGCCGCTCAAGGCGCTCTCCAACCAGAAGTACCACGATCTGGTCCGCGAGCACGGTGAGAGCCGCGTGGGCCTGTTGACCGGGGACAACGCGGTCAACGGTGCCGCACCGGTGGTGGTGATGACCACCGAAGTGCTCCGCAACATGATCTATGCCGCGTCGCCCACACTCGACGGCCTCCGCTACGTCGTCCTCGACGAGGTGCACTACCTCCAGGATCGCTACCGCGGGTCGGTGTGGGAGGAGGTCATCGTGCACCTCCCGCCAGAAGTGGATCTCGTGTGCCTCTCCGCCACCGTGTCCAACGCCGAGGAGCTCGCGGCATGGATCGAGACCGTGCGGGGCGAGACCAGCGCCATCATCGAGGAACGCCGGCCCGTGGCCCTGGAGCACCGCTACGTGCTCGCGGAGCGGGGGAGCGATCACATCCTCGTGTTCCCCACCTTCGTCGAGGTGGAGGGGGCACCGCGCCCAAATCCCGAGGTTCTCCGCCTCGAGCGCCGAGCGGGGCGCGGCCCGCGTCCCACCTCGCGCCGGGGACCGGCGGTGCCGAGCCGATCCGGGTTGCGTCTGCCCGACCGCGTCGAGGTGGTGGAGATGCTCTCGGCGGACGATCTCCTGCCCGCGATCGTCTTCGTCTTCTCGCGGGCGGGGTGCGAGCAGTCGGTCCAGCGGTGCCGCCGCGCGGGGATCCAGCTCACGACCCCCGAGGAGCGGGCCCAGATCGCGGCCATCGCCGACGCGCACCTCGGTGCCCTGAGTGACGACGACTTGGACGTCCTGGGCGCCACGGAGTGGCTCGACGCGCTCGGCGCGGGACTGGCCGCGCATCACGCCGGGATGGTGCCGCCCATGAAGGAGGCCGTGGAAGCGGCGTTCGCCCTCGGCCTCGTCAAGGTCGTCTTCGCGACCGAGACGCTCGCGCTCGGGATCAACATGCCGGCTCGCTCGGTGGTGATCGAGAAGCCGTCCAAGTTCTCGGGGGAGCGCCACGAGTTCCTCACCGCGGGGGAGTACACGCAGCTCACCGGGCGGGCCGGGCGCCGCGGCATCGACACGGCCGGCTACGCACTCGTGTGCTGGAGCCCTTACGTGTCGTTCGAGCAAGTGGCCGGACTCGCATCTCGGCGTACTGACGCGCTCCGGTCGTCCTTCCGGCCCACGTACAACATGACCGTGAACCTCGTGCAACGCTATCCCCGTGAGACGGCTCACCATCTTCTCGATCTGTCCTTCGCGCAGTTCCATGCCGACCGTGACGTGGTGGCCCTCGAGCGGCGTCTGGCGCGCCAGCGCGATCTCCTCGCACGCGAACGGGAACGCGCGCGCAGTCCATTCGGCGACGTGGACGACTACCGCCGCCTGCTGGCCGGCGCCGCGGCGGAGACGAGCGGCCGGCGAAGGCGCCGCTCCGACGCGATGGCCTCCGTGCGCCCCGGCGACGTGATCTGGATCGGGTCTCGGGGCGGCCCGGTGGTGGTGCTGGGCCAGGAGCACCGCCGGGCTCCTCGCGTCCTGGCGCTCACACGCCAGCGGGGCGTGGTCCGGCTCGGCGCCGCGGACTTCGAGCGCCCTCCAGTGGTCGTCGGCCACGTGCGGCTGCCGGAGCCGTACGCACCTCGCAGCCCGGCGTTCCGCCGCGAGGTCGAAGCGCGGCTGCGCCGCGCCCGCTTGGACGATCCCGACACCCGGGTCCCTGAGGACGGCGCCGCGTCCCGGCCGGCCGGCCTCGAGGCACACCCGGTGCGAGCCGACCCCGAGCTCGACGCGCGCGTGCGGGCCGCCATCGCGGTCGAGCGCCTCGAAGCGGAGATCGCCCGCCTGGAGCGGCGAGCCCGAGGCCGTGACGAGCGCCTGGCCCGCCAGTTCGAGCGCGTTCGTGGCCTCCTCGAGTCGTGGGGCTACCTCTCGCAGTGGTCGTTGACGCCGGCGGGCACGATGTTGGCGCGGCTGTACGCGGAGACCGATCTGCTGCTCGCCGAGTCGTTGCGGGAGGGCCACCTGGACGGGCTCTCGCCCCCGGAGACGGTGGCGGTGGTGTCGTGCTTCAGCTACGAGCGCAGGACCTCGGACGGAGGCTTGCCGCAACCGCCACTCCACTGGCCGACCCGTGCGGTTGCCGACCGCGCCCGGCACGTGGAGCGCCGCTGGCGCGATCTCGCCGCGGCCGAGGAGGATGCCCGCCTCGTGGTGACACGACCGCCCGACCCCGGCTTTTCGGCCTACGCGTACGCGTGGGCCGATGCGCAGTCACTCGGCGCGGTGCTCGAGGACGGGGAGCTGACCGGCGGTGACTTCGTACGCAACATGAAGCAGTGCATCGACCTCCTCGGCCAGGTCGCCGATGTCGCGCCCGTGCCGGACACTCGTGAGGCGGCTCGTCGTGGCGCGGCCCTCGCCCGACGCGGGGTGGTGGCCGCCACGGGTGCGGTGCCGTCGTCATGAGGCGCGGCGAGACGTGGGGCACGCCCGCCACGGGCGATACGGGCGATGCCGGCGGAGCGGGCCGTACGGACCTGCAGGTCACCGGCGGCGACGCCGACCTGGCGCGGGCCGTGGCCGCGAATCCCGGCGCGAGGGTGCAGTTCCATCCCGATCCGACGAGTGACCTCGCGCGGGCGCTGGGGCTGGCAACCCCCGGCCCCGGGCAGATGGTGCTCCCGGTGGACGCGCTGCGGTGGTCGGGAGGGCTCGCGGTCAACATGGTGGTGATCGGGACTGCGCCCGACCGCGTGCGGGCCTGGACCCGACCGCGTGCCGCGCTCGTGGTGCTGGACGGGAGGCCCCTGTTCGACGGTCGGGCGACGACGGTCGTCATCGCCAACGGAGAGTTCCTGCGCGGCCGAGACGTCGTCCCCCGTGGCCACCCTGGTGACGGGCGGCTCGAGGTGCAGGTGTACGCACTCGGCGCGCGCGAGCGAGGGCTGATGCGCCGCCGCCTTCCTCGCGGCGTCCATGTGCCCCACCCGCGAATCGTGACCGGGACGGGACGCACGGTGCGGGTCGACATGCTCGGGGCGACGGTGGAGCACGACGGTCGCCCGAGCCCGGCCTGGACCGGGGGGGAGGTGGCCGTGGTCCCCGCGGCCGTGCACCTGCTCGTCTGATCGAGTTTCGCCTGACTCGCCCGGTCCCGCCCGGGTGCCGCCCCGGCCTTGGCCCGGCCCACCCGGGTCCGCCCGGGTCCGCCCGGCCTGGCCCCGGTCCCCGGGGCGGGGCGAGCCCGTCGGTACCATCGGCCCCCGCCCGTCGACGAGGTGCGACCGATGCAGTACGTAGCCGAGCGCTTCACCCCCGAGGAGGAGGCGACGCTCCGGCCGTACTTCACGAACCTCGACGGCCCGGTGTTCGCGCTCGTGAACCTCCCCGAGGTCGTCAAGGGTGCCCTCTTCGCCCGCTACTCGCGGAGCTCCAAGGGCCTGCGGCGCCTCTTCCTCGACGAGTTCGTGGGCGATCTCGACCTGACCGGCGATCTCACCGTGGATGCCACCGTCGGGCTGCGCCGCGCCGAGGAGCTCTACGACCGCGTGTTCCTCGAGTACGGCGACGACTCCGTCGCCCAGCTCGGCGGTGTGCACCTGGCGTGCGAGCAGGCTTCGAACATCCTCACCAAGGTGCTCGAGTGGGGGCGCCTCATGGCCTACCTCGAGCAGTCGACCCGCTACATCCCCTACGACACGCGGCTTGCGGGGCGCTACCGCTACTACCGGCCTCCGAGCGTCCTGGACTCGCGCCTGGGGCTGCGCTACATCGCGGACCTCGATGCGGCGTTCGACGACTACACCGCCGCGCTGCCGGCCCTCATGGACTGGGCGCGCGAGCACTTCCCCAAGGACCCCGGCGACTCGGACCTCGTGTACAAGCAGTCAATCCGCGCGCGGGCATGCGACGCGGCCCGGGCGCTTCTGCCCGCGGCGACACTCTCCAACGTCGGCATCTATGGCACCGGCCAGGCGTTCGAGGCGCTGCTGCTGCGGATGCGTGCGCATCCGCTCCCCGAGGCGCGGACCTACGCGGCCACGATGCTCGATGAGCTCCGCAAGGTCATCCCGTCGTTCCTCACCCGGGTGGATCGACCGGACCGGGGCGAGGCCTGGAGTCGCTACCTGGCGGAGACGTGGTCCGAGACGGAGGACGCGGTGGAACATGCGCTCGGAGACACCGAGCCGTCGTCGGGTCTTGCGGTGGCACTCACGGACTTCGACCCCGAGGGCGAGGACAAGGTCATCGCCGCGATCTGCTATCCGCATTCGCGGCTCTCGGACGACGAGCTCCGGGTCCGCGTGGCGCGCTTCTCGACCGACGATCGCCTCGCGCTGCTGAAGGCGTACGTGGGCGCGCGTGACAATCGCCGCCACAAGCCGGGGCGTGCGTTCGAGCGCACCGGCTATCGCTTCGACGTACTCGTGGACTACGGAGCCTTCCGCGACCTGCAGCGGCACCGCATGCTGACCATCGAATGGCAAGCGCTCACCCCCGAGCACGGATACGAGATGCACGACTCGGTCGACGACGCCGGGCTCGGCGCGCGTTACCGGGAGGCGATGGAGCGATCGGGGGAGCTCTATGAGTTGCTCGCGCCCGAGTTCCCCCAGGAAGCTGCGTACGCAGTTGCCTTTGCCTACCGGATCCGCTTCGCGATGCAGATGAACGCGCGGGAGGCGATGCACATCATCGAGCTGCGGACCTCACCGCAAGGCCACCCGTCGTACCGCAGCGTGTGCCAGCAGATGCACCGCCTCATCGCGGACAAGGCGGGACACCGCGCGATCGCGGCCGCGATGCTCCATGTGGATCACGAAGGCCACGACTTGGGCCGGTTGCTGTCGGAACGCGCGGCCGAGCAACGGCGCGCGTTCCCGCGGCCGTCCTCCGTGCCGAGCTGACCGAGCGGCCGTCCACGGCCCGATCGTCCGCTTGACAGGGACCCCCGCGGTCGGGCGTACTGGGGCCGTCCCTGGCACCCTTGCACCGGTCGTGGGTCTTCCGGTGTCGCGCGAACCGGAAGGGGCGTCGAAGGGGCACGGGGGCCCAGGAGGCCCAGTAGAGAACACTGGAATAACCCGCCTGCCGGGCAGGCCGGGCCAAACAGTGGCCCCAACGGTCTCCTGGGCCCCGCCCAACCGGTGCTGGCGGCCCCTCACGCTCGACGAAGGGCCGCGCGGCGCCGATGTCGTGGGCATCTGGCGCCTCTCACGCTCGACGAAGGGGCCGGCGCGGGAATGACTCCCGGGCGGGCCCGGTTCCTCTCCGGGCGTGGGTCGTGGCGTTATGCTCCGGCCCCGATCGCGGCCCCCGAGGGAGTGGCCCTGGCTCGGACACCTCCGCATGAGTGACAAAGAGTTGGACAGTGCGACCAGCGAGCTCGACGGCGAGCTCGAAGAGACGAGCCTCGATGACGACGCGCTCGACGACGCGCTCGACGAGGGCGAGCTCGAGGACGACGACGAGCTCGAGACGTTCGTGCTCGACGAGAACCTCGACGACGAGCCCCTGCCCGACGAGATCGTTGCCGTCGACGGCGTCGACGTCGTCGACGCCGTCGTGGCGGATGCCGAGCTGGTGGCCGTCCCCGGCGTTCCCGACGTTCCCGGCGTGCCTGACGCGGCCGGCGAGGCGACACCCGGATCGGCGCCGAGCGCCGATGGCGCGCCGGTCGAGGACGAGGAGGACGTCCTCGACCTCGACGAGGAGCTCCACCCTGACGACGTGGAGGCACCGTTGGATACCTTGCTCCAGGAGCGCACCGCCAGCGCCACCCTGGAGGACGAGGAGGAGGAGCTCGAGGACGAGGAGGGCGACGCGGACGAACGCGGCGACGGCCCGACCCGCATCGTGCCGCGGCGCCCGGGAGAGTTCTTGTGCTCGTCGTGCTTCCTCGTCCTGCCCCGCAGCCAGCTCGCGGATGCCGAGCGCATGCGCTGCCGCGACTGCGTCTAGCCGAGGAGGTGGGCAGTGGCCGAGGACGGCGACGCTGACCGGGCCCTGACCGATCGGGTGCTCGAGCTGTTCGTTTACGCGCCGATCGGTCTCCTGGTGTACGTGCGCGAGACCACGCCGTCGTTCGTGCGCCTGTTCGTCACTCGCGGGCGCACCGAGGTGGAGCAGCGTCGTCAGACACTGGTCGACCAGATCCGCACCGCCCCCGAACCCCCCCCACCCGAGTCCCCGAGACCCGCCCCCGACGTGCCGGCGCCACCCCAGTTCCGCAAGCTGGTGAGCGACGGCGTCGCGTTCGTGCGTGCCCGTGCCGGCGACGTGCTCGCGCCCGGTCCGGCGGGCCCGGCCTCCTCATCGCCCGCACCGCCCTCACGCCCGGCACCGACCGAGGCGGCTCGAGATCCCGGCGTCGGGGCGGGGGAGCGCCTGGCGATCCCCGACTACGACGATCTCGGGGCGGCTCAGGTCCTGGACCGGTTGGACGGGCTGCCGGCGGGTGACCTCGAGGCGATCCGCGAGTACGAGCGTGGCCATCGAGGCCGTCACACCGTCCTGGGCAAGATCGACCAGCTCCTCGCCCCGAGCTCCTGAGGGGTCGCATGGAGCGCTGCCGCCCGGCGACCCCCGCCGACCTCGACCGGGTCGTGGAGCTCGCCCGCTCCCTGGCCGCCGAGCTGGAGCCGCTGCGCGGCGGCGCGCTGTGGCGGGCGCGCGAG
>CAZCYE010000003.1:0-43178 GCA_964502775.1 uncultured Bifidobacteriaceae bacterium
GCTGCGCGCGCTCGCCAAGCCCCCGGTGCGGCGCCTCGCGCTCGACCTCGGCGTGGATCTCGCCCAGATCTCGCCCGGATCGGGGCCCGGCGGCGCCATCACCCGGGGCGACGTGCAGCGCGCCGCCGGTGCCGCCCCGATCATTGCGGTCGCGCCCATCAGCCCGATCAGCCCCACGCTCGCCGCGCCCGAGGATCGTCGCCAGCACCCGGTGAGTGGGGTGCAGCCCGGCGCCGAGATCCCGCTCCGCGGCATCCGGGCCCGGATCGCGGAGCGGGTGACCACCTCGAGGGCCACGATCCCGGACGCCGGGTGCGGGATCGAAGCCGATTGCTCGCGCCTGCTCGAAGTGCGCGACGAGCTCCGAGCCGCGGGCGGCGCGGCCGAGGCACTCACGCCGTTCGTGCTCATCCTGCGGGCCACCGTGCTGGCACTGGCCTCTCGCCCCATCCTCAACTCGGTGCTCGACGTCGATGCCGGAGTGATTCGCGTGCACGAGCATGTGCACCTCGGCGTGGCTGCGGCTACCGACCGCGGGCTGATGGTCCCGGTGGTGCGCGATGCCGAGCGCCGCTCGGTGCTCGACCTCGCGGCCGAGATCCGCCGGCTCGCAGAGGGCGCTCGCCGCGACACGCTCACGCCGGCGGAGCTCGTGGGCTCCACCTTCTCCGTGTCGAACTTCGGCGTGTTCGGTCTCGACGACGGCCATCCCGTCATCAACCACCCCGAGGTGGCCATCCTCGGGGTCGGCGCCCTCCGCCCGCGGGCGGTGGTGGTCGATGGCCAGGTGTTGGCCCGGCCCACGGTGCGGCTCATGTGCTCGTTCGACCACCGCGTCTGCGAAGGCTCCGACGCGGGTGCGTTCCTCGCCGAGCTGCGTGATCTCATCGAGGCGCCGGCGCGACTCCTGGTCAACGGTTGAAGCGAGGCTCGTCGCCGACCACACCGTGCGGGCACCGCCGGCGGGGCGAAGCGTGAACGAGCCGCTGTGGACACCATCGCCGACGCGTGTGCGCGAGTCGGCGCTCCGGGCGTTCGCTGCCGATGTGGGCAGCGAAGGTAAGGAGCACGGCCTCGCCGGAGGTGACTATGACGAGCTGCACCGTTGGTCGGTATCGCATCCCGAGGAGTTCTGGCGCCGGGTCTGGGACTTCTGCGGGGTGGTGGGCGACCCCGGCGACCGTGCGGTGGTGCGCGCCGACGAGATGTGGCGGACGCGGTTCCTCCCCGACGCCATGCTCAACTACGCGGAGAACCTGCTGCGCCGCCATGACGAGACGCCGGCGCTGTGCTTCGCTCGGGAAGACGGTCGCCGCCGCACGCTGACCTGGGCCGAGCTGCACGACCTCGTTGGCCGGATCCAAGCTGCGTTGCGCGCGGCCGGCGTCGGGGCCGGCGACCGGGTGGCGGGGTGGCTCCCGAACGCGCCCGAGGCCTACGCGCTGCTGCTGGCGTGCGCGGGGATCGGCGCGGTCTTCTCGTCGTGCTCTCCGGACTTCGGCGTCCGGGGTGTCGTGGACCGCTTCGGCCAGATCGAGCCCGTGGTGCTGGTGGCCGTCGACGCGTACATCTATGACGGCAAGGCCCAGGACTGCTTGGAGCGCATCGCCCAGGTGCGCGCCGCGCTGCTGACGGTGCGCACTGTGGTGGTGATCGAGTTCGTTGCCGATGATCCCGACGTGTCGTCGATCCCCGACGCGATCGCGTGGCGCGAGTGGCTGGCGCCCCACGCGGGCTCGTCACCCGAGTTCGCCCGCCTGGGCTTCGACCAGCCGCTGTACGTGTTGTACTCGTCGGGCACCACGGGCCTGCCCAAGTGCATCGTGCACCGGGCGGGCGGAATCCTGCTCCAGCACCTCGTGGAGCACCGGCTCCAATGCGATGTGAAGCCCGGCGACCGTGTCTTCTACTTCACCACCACGGGCTGGATGATGTGGAACTGGCTCGCGTCGGCGCTCGCCAGCGACGCCACGCTGGTGGTGTACGACGGTGCTCCGCTGCGCAACGAGGGAAGGGTGCTCTGGGACCTCGCCGACGAGCTCGGCATCACCCTGTTCGGCACCTCGGCGAAGTTCATCGACTCCTGCCGCAAGCTCGGGCTCGAGCCGGCGGCGAGCCACGACCTCTCGAGCCTGCGCACGATCACGTCCACGGGCTCCCCACTCGTGCCCGAGGGATTCGAGTACGTGTACGACAAGGTGAAGGCCGACGTGCACCTCGCGTCGATCTCGGGCGGCACGGATCTCTGCGGCTGCTTCGTGTCGGGCGACCCCACCGGGCCCGTGTACGCCGGCGAGATCCAGCGCCCCAGCCTCGGGATGGCCATCGACGTGCTCGGCGCCGACGGCTTCTCGCTCCCGCCGGGCGAAGCGGGTGAGCTCGTGTGCACCGAGCCGTTCCCCTCGATGCCGCTCGGGTTCTCGAACGACCCCGGCGACGAGCGCTACCGCGCCGCGTACTTCGAGCGCTTCCCCGGCGCGTGGCACCAGGGCGACTTCGCCCGCTGGGCCACGCACGGGGGCCTGGTCATCCACGGTCGCTCCGATGCCACCCTCAACCCCGGGGGCGTGCGGATCGGCACCGCCGAGATCTACCGCCAGGTCGAATTGCTGCCCGAGGTGACCGAGAGCCTGGTGATCGGCCAGGACTGGGACGGGGACACCCGCGTGGTGCTGTTCGTGGTGCTGCGCGCCGGCGCGGCGCTCACCGACGACCTCGTGGCCGAGATCAAACGTCGCATCGGCTCGGGCGCCTCACCTCGCCATGTGCCCGCACGCGTGATCGCGGTCGCCGATCTCCCGCGCACGCGCAGCGGCAAGCTCACTGAGCTCGCGGTGCGCGACGTGGTGCACGGGCGTCCGATCAAGAACGCCGAGGCGCTCGCCAACCCCGAGGCCCTCGAGCAGTTCCGGGATCTCGAGGAGCTGCGCCGGTGAAGCATGTGGAGCTTGCTCGCCGCGAGCCTTGCTGCCATCGTGCCGGCGCCGTCGGCGAGTAAGACTGGTTCCCGGCAACCGAGGAGCCACGATGGGTCGGCGGGTCAGCACGATCGCGCGGGCAACCGCGTCCGTGTTCCTCGTGGTGGCCGTGACCGTGGCCGGCGAGGCCACGGTCGCCGCGGCCGGGAAGCCGAGCCCCAAGCCCTGCAAGCTCCTCCAGGTTTCGGAGCTCGCCGAGGCGTTCGGCGTCGAGATCGGAGCGCCGACCCGCCGCCGAACCGGCGCCTTGCGTGTGTGCAATTGGGTGGTCCCGGCCCTCGGTGAACGACCTCAGGGGGCACTCGTGGTCACGGTGGTGACGGCCAAGGCCAAGTACAACTTCCGCCGGGACAGCGGCCTCGCCGACGCCCAGCTCCTTCCGGAGCTGAGCGACGATGCCTTCTACTCCCCGATGCTCAGCGCGGTCTGGCTGCTCGACGGCGGCGTGCTGTTGACGGTCCAGGGGCTGTTCGTCCGCAGCGCCACCATCGATGAGGGCGATGAGGGCGATGAGATCGACCAGGTGCTCGTGAGGGACGAGCTCGTCGCGCTCACCGAGCTCGCCCGCGACCGGCTCTGAGCGTTCGGCCGCGCGCGCCGGCCATGCGCCGTCGCGCCGCTGCGCCGCTATGCAACCTGGGCCCGGTGGCTCCGGAGGTTGGGGATGCGCCGAGTGATCGTCATGAGCAGCCTGGCGACCCAGGTTCCGGTCTGGACGTGGATCACGAGGAACGCCCCCAGCACGATCAGGACGTCGCCGATCGAGTACACGTTGGCCAGCGGGAGCCACGACGGTACAGCGAAGATGTCGCCGAGGAATGCGACGCTCGCGTCGTTGAGTGCAGTGGAGTTCTCGAACCCGTGGCCCACCGAGATGCCCGCCGCGCTCAGGGCCGAGCGGGACGCCGGCATCACGCCGTCGTTGGCGGCGATCGCCACGAGGTTCAGCACCCCACCGGCGAGCATCGTGAACCGCCACGGAATGCCCGAGTTGGCGAGGAGCCAGCCCAGCACCAGCACGTAGGTCGTCATGTGCAGTCCACGGGCGATCGAGCTGTCGCCGGCCACGATCGAGATGATCACGACCTGCACCACGAGCGCGCCCAGGACCACGCCCGTGCCGCGGAGCCGGATCTCGCCCAGGCGCCGCAGCCGGCCCCCCGTGAGGGGGACGCTGGCCAGCGCGACGCCGACGAGCAGGACCATTAGCATCAGGGCTCCCGGGAGGAATGGTTCGTGGGCTCCTTGGACACCGTTGTCGGCAATCGCTTGCGGGCCCTTGAGCGTGCCGCCGTCCCGTGGGCGTTTCGCGCAGGATGTCCGATTTGCTCGAGCTCCCCGAATCCCCCTTCAGCGGGCTCGGCTCGGCGCCGATACCTCCGGTCTGCGCCCGAATGGGCGCACAGAGCACCAGAGGAGCAGTTGGATGAGAGCTCGTCTTCTGCGCATCAGCGTTGCCGCCGCCACGCTCGTCTCTCTCGTCGCCGTTCTCGGCGCCGGGATCAAGTGGCGCTGACGACCATTCGTGAGGGGGCCGTTCCGGGGCGAGAGCCTCGGGGCGGCCTCCTTTCTTTTTCACGGTCGGCGTTCTCACCGCGGGCTCGTTCCCATGGGGGGCGGCATCCATGACGGCCGAGGCCGGGACCGGCCGGGCGAGGCTGCTGCACGGCTACCTGACAGCGGTCATCGTCGTCGGCTTGGCCGACATCGCGGTCGCGGTGAGGTTCGAGGGTCCGGTCGTCCCTGACAGCAACGTCGGCCGCTACGCGGTCTTCGCGGCCATCATCGTGATCGGCGAGCTGTTCCCGGTGACCTTCAAGTTCCGCAACGAGCACCACGACGTCACCACGTCCACATCGTTCGCGTTCGCGGTGCTCCTGATGTTCGGCCTTGCCCCCACGTTGCTGGCGCAGTCGATCGCCTCGATCGCCTCTGACGTGCGCCAACGCAAGACATGGTGGCGGGCGTTGTTCAACGTGTCCCAGTACGCCTTGGCCTGGACGGCATGCTGGGCAGTGCTGCGAGTGAGCGGGGTCACCCGCTTCGACACGGCCGAGTCGTTCACGAGCGACGGGGCCGTGGGGCTCGTGGCGGCGGCGGTGGTCTTCATGGTCGTGAACTACGTCTTCGTTGCGATCGCCGTTGCCCTCGCCCAGCGCTACGTCGTCGCCAGGAATTTCGTCTCGAGTGCTCGGATCGATCTGGCCATCTCGGCGGTGTTGTTCGCCATGGCGCCGGTCGTGGTGATCATCGGGGAGCAGAATCTCGCGCTCGTCCCCTTGTTGCTCGCGCCGCTCGCCGCCGTCTACCAGAGCGCCCGTACCTCGATGGAGAAGCTGCATCAGTCCATGCACGACTCGCTCACCAACCTCCCCAACCGTCTCTACTTCGAGGAGCGCGTGCGGCAGGCGATTGACGAGCGGCCGGATGCAAAGCTCGATGTGTTGATCGTGAATATCGACAGCTTCTCAGAGATCAACAACACGTTGGGCCATCACGTGGGTGACATTCTCATCGTCCAGGTCGCCGATCGTCTCCGGAGTGCAGTGCCCGGCGACGCCGTGGTCTCACGCCTGGGCAGCGATGAGTACGCGATCTCGTTGCCGGCCGGCTCCGGTCACGACGCGCGTGGCCTTGCCGACCTCATCCAGCGCTCGCTCGAGGCGCCGTTCGTGCTCGACGAGGTCACCTTCGAGGTGGGTGCGAGCATCGGGTCCGCCTCGTACCCCCTTCACGGGAACGACGTGGACACGTTGATCCGGCGAGCGGATTCGGCCATGTACGAAGCCAAGGAACGCCGGAGCGGCTTCGAGTGGTTCCGCCCCGAGCGAGACCACCGCGACGCCCGGCGCCTGACCGTGCTCGCCGAGCTGCGCCAAGGCATCGACGAAGGCCAGCTCGTCCTGCACTTCCAGCCCAAGGCCGAGTTGCCGACCGGGCGTATCCTCGGGGCCGAGGCGCTCGTGCGCTGGAACCATCCCGCGCTCGGTCTCCTCGGCCCGGACTCCTTCGTGCCCCTTGCCGAGCCCACGGGTCTCATCAACTCCTTGACGTTGCACGTGCTGGAGCAGGCACTGGAACAGTGCCACCGGTGGTCCGACGAGAAGCGGGATCTGCGGGTGTCGGTGAACGTGTCCGTGCGCAACCTGTACGACGAGCGGTTCGTGTTCGACGTCGACAGGATCCTCGAGCGCACGGGTGTCGATCCCAGTCGCCTCACGCTCGAGATCACTGAGAGCACGATGATGGCCGATCCGACGCGCCCGATCGCGGCGCTGGCGCAACTCAGTCTCCGAGGAGTCCAGATCGCCGTCGACGACTTCGGCACCGGATACTCGTCGCTCGCATACCTGCGCCGGCTCCCGGTGACCGAGATCAAGATCGACAAGTCGTTCGTGCTCGGCATGCTGGATTCGCCCGACGACGCCACGATCGTCCGCTCGACGATCGATCTCGTACGCAACCTTGGGCTCATCGCGGTGGCCGAAGGCGTGGAGCGCGAGGAGGTCTGGAACGCGCTGATCGAGCTGGGCTGTCACCGCGCCCAGGGCCACTACCTCACTCGGCCGCTCGCCGCCGATGCGTTCACGCACTGGCTCGATCGCTACGACCCGCGGGCGCCCGGTCGGCAGGCGCCCGCGTCGCGGGGGCTGCGCGCGGTCTGAGGTCTCAGCGCCTCTCAACGCGTGGCCGGCCGATGAAGTCAGTCACGGTCAATCGGCTCCGGAGATGTCGACCTGGTAGGCGTCGTAGACGAGCTCGGCGCCTTGGTGGCGGTGCACGAGGATCCTCCGCACGAGATCCAGGCACTGGTCACGCGCGGTCTCCACCCCCGCCTCGTCGTGGACGGCGCCGAGCGTTGCGGCCAGTGCCTCGCCGGCTGCCGTGAGCGCTTCGTGATCCTCGATGAGCATCTCGATCGCGTGCTGGAGCCGCGGGGCCTCCTCGGTCACCTGGGCGAACAGGCCACCGGAGCCCTCGGTCTCCGCCACGTGTGCGGAGAGGACCTCGCGAAGCTCCTCGACCGGCTCGGCGAGGAGCGCCGCCCAGCGCTCGGGAGCGTCGGCCGCGGGTGTGCTCAGCGCGCGCTCCACGTCGAGCACCGCTTCGTACAGGCGCTCGCGGCGGATCCGCACCGCGTCGAGCGCGTCCCGATTCCGCTCATGGATGTCGCTCACCGGCTCATTTCAGCACGCTCACGGCCCGCGGCTCGCTCCGGTGACCGGTGGGGCGAATCGCGCTTCGACCGCCCCGATCCCCTCGCCTCCGATCGGGTCGCCGCTAGCGTGACCGATCACCGTCGGGAGAGTGCCTTGCTGGCGACCTATGCGATCCTGGCCGCGGAGCCTCCCCAGCTGTTGCCGGCGCGCACCCAGATGGCCTGGACCCTGGGCGTGCACATCGTGCTGGTGCCGATGGGGGTCGCGTTCACGTTCCTGACCCTGGTGGCCAACTGGCGAGGGCTGCGCCGCGACGATGCCGAGGCGCTGCGACTGGCGCAGCGCTGGTCCAAGGTGGCCGCAGTGCTGTTCGCCGTGGGGGCGGTCACGGGAACGGTGCTGTCGTTCGAGCTGGGCCTGCTGTGGCCCCGGCTGATGGGGCGATTCGGCGAAGCGTTCGGGCTTCCGTTCATGATCGAGGGTCTCTTCTTCTTCATCGAGGCCGTGTTCATCGCGATCTACATCTACGGATGGAAGCGCATGCGGCCGTGGACGCACTTCTGGGCCGGTGTTCCCATCGTGATCGCCGGGATCGGGGGGACGCTCTCGGTCGTGGCGGCCAACGCCTGGATGAACGACCCCGGTGGGTTCTCGGTCCGTGGTGGCAAGATCGTCGACGTCGACCCGGTCGACGTCATCTTCAACGGCGCGTTCTGGCACGAGTCGATCCACATGCTGCTGGCGGCCTATCTCGTTGCCGGATTCCTCGTGGCTTCGGTGTACGCCTCCGCGATGCGGCGCGGCCGCACGAATCGCTATCACCGGTTGGGGTTCATGATCCCGTTCACGGTCGCGGCCATCGTCATGCCGCTCCAGTTCGTCTCGGGGGATCTCTCGGCGCGCTGGGTGCGCGACAACCAGCCGGTCAAGTTCGCCGCGATGGAGCTCGTCCCCGAGACCGCTCGCGACGTTCCCGAGATCATCGGTGGCTATTACGCCGACGGCAAGGTGAAGGGCCCGAGGATCTCGATCCCAGGCGTTGCGTCGCTGCTGTCGGGGTTCTCGATCGACACCGAGATCCAGGGGTTCAACTCGGTGCCGGAGGACGAGCGCCCACCGGTGAGCATCGTGCACCTCGCGTGGAATGTGATGATCGGGCTGGGCTCGGCCCTGTTGGGCCTCGCGGTGTGGTTCGCGGTGCTGCGCTGGCGACGCCGCGACGTGGCGGATGCTCGGTGGTTCCTGCGCGGCGCGTCGGTGGCCGGGATCGCGTCGGTCGTTGCCATGTGGGCCGGGTGGACGGTGACCGAGGTCGGCCGCCAACCGTGGGTCGTCCAGGGTCTCCTGCGCACCGAGGATGCCGTGACCCGCGCCGATGCCGACGGCCTGTGGGTCAGCCTCGGCCTGGTGGTGGTGCTGTACGTCGCCATCGCGACCGCCACCGTGCTCGTGCTCAGGGGCATGGCCCGGCGCTGGCGGCGCGCCGACGAGGGTGAGATCGCCGAGGAGCTGGTGCCCTACGGTCCTGCTCGCACGATGCTCGTGGACGAGGCGGGGGACTCGGCGCCGTGAGCGATGCCGTCGCCGTCGTGCTGTGGATCGGCGTCGTCGCGTACGCCGTGTTCGGAGGCGCCGACTTTGGTGCGGGTTTCTGGGACCTCGTCGCGGGCGGAGCCCGCCGCGGGCGGCGTACACGCGCGCTGATCGACTCGTCGCTCGCGCCGGTGTGGGAGGCCAACCACGTCTGGCTCATCTTCTGCTTGGTGGTGCTGTGGACGGGGTTCCCGTCGGCGTTCGCGGCCATCGCTCAGGCGCTGTACGTGCCGCTGACCATCGCCGCGCTGGGAATCGTCGTGCGGGGAACGGGATTCGCCTTCGGCAAGGTGGTGGCGCGCGTCCCCCACCAACGGGTGTACGGCGCTGCCTTCGCGGTGTCGTCGGTGATCACCCCGTTCTTCCTCGGCACCGTTGCGGGCGCGATCGCCTCGGGGCGCGTTCCGCCGCGCGGCACCGCCGGTTCCGACGCGGTGGATGCTGCCGACGTGTGGGTCAATCCCACGTCGATGCTCGGCGGCTGTCTCGCCGTCGCCGTCTGCGCGTACTTGGCTGCGGTGTTCCTCGTGGACGAGGCCCGTCGCCGGCACGCCGATGACCTGGTGCGCATGTTCCGCCGTCGTGCCATCGGCGCGGGGATGGCCGCGGGGGTGGTGGCGCTCGTGGGCATCTGGGTCCTGCGCGACGATTCCCCTCGGCTCTTCGGTCATCTCACCGATCGCGCGTTGCCCCTCGTGGTCCTGTCCGGCGTGTTCGGCCTGGCCGCGCTCGTCGTGCTGTTCCGAGGCTCACCTCGCGGGGCCCGAGCGCTCGCTGCGGGAGCGGTGGCGGCGGTGGTGGGTGGCTGGGGCGTCGCCCAGTACCCGAATCTCCTCGGGACTCGGGTGTCCCTGGAGGCAGCCGCCGCGCCCGATGCCACCCTGGGCGCGGTCCTCGGGGTTGCCGTCGCGGCCGCGCTCACCGTGGTGCCCGCGCTGGGGTATCTCTATGTCCTGAGTCAGCGCGGCGACGTGGACGCGAGCGCATGACGGACCGGGTGCCGGACCGGGTGCCGGACCGGGTGCGATGGGTGCGTCCCCGGTCGGCGTCATCCCCCGTAGTCTCGGAGGCATCCGAGCCTTCGGCGGCTCGACACCGCGGGGGTGAAGCATTGGGCGACACCACGAGCTCAGGGGTGGGCGTGGTCGCCACGTTCCCGATCGGTGAGCTCGTCGAGCGCACCGGGATCCCGGCGAGCACCATCCACCACTATCGCCAGCTCGGCCTGCTCCCGCCACCGGTGCGCGTTGCGCCCAACCGCTTCTTGTACGGCGAGCGTCACGTCGAGGCACTTCGTCTCGTGCGCATGCTGCGAGAGCGGCGCCACCTCCCGCTGGAGGCGATCCGAGAGGTGGTTCCCGATCTCCTCGGAGGCGGCGAGGAAGGGCTGCCGGCCGAGACCTGGGACGAGATGGTCGATCCCGAGGCCGGCGGCGCCGATGTTCGTGCCGCCATCCTCGAGGCCGCGCGCGCCGCGTTCGCCAAGCATGGCTATGCCGCGGTCAGCGTCGGCGACGTCGCCGAGGCCACCGGCGTGGGCAAGGGGACGGTGTACCGACACTTCCGGTCCAAGGACGATCTCTTCCAGGCCGCGGCCGAGTCGTCGGGCGCCCGCACCATCGTCGCCTTCCGCGGCGTGCTCGCCGGTGGAGGCCACGGGGTGGGGGTGGAGCACGCGGCGGCGATCCTCGCCGATGCCCTGGCTCCCGAGGTCACGTTGCTGCTCGAGTTCGTGACCCGGGCGCTCCAGCGCCAGACCGGGCTCGCCGAGGAGGCCAGCGCCATCTTCGAGGCCTTGGCCGACCACGTCGGAGAGACGATGGGGGACCCTGACGTCGGGGAGCGGGTGGTTCACGCCGCGATGGCCCGGGCCGTGCTGATCGCTCTCGACGCCCAGACCGACGCCGCCTCCACTCCCTGAGCACCTTCGGCGATCGCCGGTCGCTTGACCCCCCGGGGCTCACGCGTACAACATGCTGACTACCTAGTCCGACTCTCGTAGGCGGGTTCGGGTGCTGTTACGGGCCTGGCGCACCGACGGCAGCGAGCCGGGGGCATGCAGACGCCGCCCGGAGCCGGCGCCGCGGAGCGGCCCGGGCTCCGAGAGTGGGCGTACCGAGAAATGTGGGGAACTCGTGGAGGATGTGGAGGGGACGCGTGCGGTCGCCGATCGCGTCTCGGAGCGGGCCCCGAGCCGGGCCGGCCACGAGAACTTCCCGGTGGCGTTGCGCGTGCTCCCGGCCGCCGTCCGCCGGCACCTGCTGGCGATCTACGGATTTGCGCGCTTGGTCGACGACCTCGGCGACGAGGCGCCGGGCGACCGGGGCGCGCTGCTCGACTGGCTCGACCACGAGCTCGACCTGGCGTTCACCGGCACACCGACCAACCCGGTGATGCAGCGGCTCGCCGCGAGCATCCGCGAGTGCCCGTTGCCCGAGGAGCCGTTCCGGCGCCTCGTCGAGGCCAACCGGCGTGACCAGCGGGTCGATCGTTACCGCACGTGGGCCGATCTGCGCGAGTACTGCTCGTACTCGGCCGATCCCGTCGGGCGACTCGTGCTGGCCGTGTTCGGAGCGGGCACGCCCGAGCGCATCGCCTGGTCCGACGACGTGTGCACCGGCCTCCAGCTCGTGGAGCATCTCCAGGATGTGGCCGAGGATCTCGCCCGCGGCCGCGTGTACCTGCCGCTCGAGGATCTCGAGCGCTTCGGGTGCGACCAACGCGAGCTCTCGGCGGCCCACGCGGGGGCGGCGCTGGGCGCGGTGGTGCGGTTCGAGGTGGTCCGCGCGCGCGAGCTGTTGCGCTCCGGCGTGACCTTGGCCGCGAGCCTGCGCGGTCGTGCCCGCCTTGCGATCTCCGGGTTCACCGGCGGCGGTCTGGCTGCGCTCGACGCGATCGAGCGAGCCGGCTACGACGTGCTCGGTGTCACGTGCTCAGTCCGACGTTTCGGAGCGTTGCGCCGAATGGCCGGCGTCGTCGCGAGCGCCTCGAGGCGGCCATGAGCGTGTCGGTGTCGGTGAGCACGGCGTACGCCCGGTGCGAGGAGATCACCCGTACCGAGGCCCGGAACTTCGCGTACGGGATTCGGCTCCTGCCCCGGCCGAAGCGTCAGGCGATGTCAGCGGTCTACGCGCTCGCGCGTCGCATCGACGACATTGGCGATGGCCCCGAATCGGCCGAGGTCAAGCTCGAGCACCTCGCCACCGTACGCGCCGACGTGCACACCCTGGCCGGCCGAGGGTTTCCGGGCGACGACCCGGTGATGGTCGCGCTCGCTGATGCGACGACGCGCTTTGCGATTCCCCTGGATGCGTTCGAGGACCTCGTAGCGGGGTGCGAGCGCGATGCGACGGGTGGGCAGTACGCGAGCTTCGACGAGCTGGTCTCGTACTGCCGCTTGGTCGCGGGTTCGATCGGTCGACTCTCGTTGGGGGTCTTCGGTTCCACGGATCCGCCGCGGGCGTCTGAGTTGGCCGACGACCTCGGGGTGGCGCTGCAGCTCACCAACATCCTGCGCGACGTGGTCGAGGATCGCGAGATGGGGCGTGTGTACCTCCCGGCGGAGGATCTGCAGCGTTTCGGGTGCGCACCGGATCTGGGTGGTCCGGATCTGGGTGGTCCGGATCTGGGTGGTCCGGATCTGGGTGGTCCGGGGCACGCGCTCAGCGACCTCGTGGCCTTCGAGGCCGAGCGGGCGCGGGCGTGGTTCGCGCGCGGGCTGGGGCTCCTGGATCTGCTCGACCGCCGCAGCCGTGCCTGTGTCGCGGCGATGGCCGGGATCTACCGACGTGTCCTGGCCCGAATTGAAGCGGACCCCGCATCGGTGCTCGAGCGTCGAGTGTCGCTCCCCACCTGGGAGAAGGCCTGGGTCGCGGCCCGAAGCCTCGCGGGAGCACGAGCGTGAGCGTCCCGCCGACCCGCGTCGTGGTCATCGGTGGCGGACTGGCGGGCCTCGCCGCGGGGCTCGCCTGCGCCGATGCCGGAGCGCGGGTGACCGTGCTGGAGCGTCGGCCCCGTCTGGGCGGGGCCACCTGGTCGTTCAGTCGCAACGGCGCCTGGTTCGACAACGGACAGCACGTGTTCTTGCGTTGCTGCACGTCGTACCGAGCATTCCTCGAGCGCCTCGGTGTCGCCGATCGCGTGGTGCTCCAGCCCCGCCTCTCGGTCCCGGTCGTCTCACCCTCGGGACGGGTCGCGTGGCTACGGCGCGGGCACGGCCCCGCTCCGGTCCATCTCGCGCGGTCACTCGCGCGGTTCTGTCACCTGAGTCGGGGCGACCGGGTGCGGGTGGCGCGCGCCGCCTGGGCATTGCGCCGGTTGGACCTCGATGATCCCGCGCTCGACTCGCTCACGTTCGGGGAATGGCTGGCTCGTCAGCACCAGAGTGATGACGCGGTGGCGTCGTTCTGGGACCTGGTGGCGCTGCCCACGCTCAACGTAGAGGCGGCCGAGGCCTCACTGTCGCTGGCGGCGATGGTGTTCAAGACCGGGTTGCTCACCCGGGCCGACGCCGCCGACCTGGGCTGGTCGCGCGTGCCCCTCGGTCAGCTCCACGGTGATGCGGCGGCTCGCGCGCTTGAGCGGGCCGGAGCCAGCGTCCTGACCGCCACGGCGGTAGGGGGGATCGAAGTGGTCGACGGCGTCGTGACCGGAGTCAGGGCCGAGAGTGCGCACTTCGACGCCGACGCGGTCATCCTCGCGGTGGGCCATGACGCCGCGGCGGACTTGCTGCCCCGGGACGCGGTGGCCGATCCGGAGCGCCTCCACGAGTTGGGCACCTCTCCCATCGTGAACGTGCACTTGGTGTTCGACCGCAAGGTCATCAACCATCCCGTCGCCGCGGCCGTGGACTCCCCGGTCCAGTGGGTGTTCGACCGGACCGACTCGTCGGGGATCGACTCCGGCCAGTGCATCGCGATCTCGCTGTCGGCCGCCGACGAGGATCTCGCGCGCCCCAGCCCCGAGCTGGTACAGCGCTACTCGGCCGAGCTCGCGCGACTGTTCCCCGCCGTGCGCAGTGCGCGCCTCGTCGACAGCATCGTCACACGCGAGCGCGCGGCCACGTTTCGCGGTCGTCCCGGAACTCGGTGCCTGCGGCCCGGCCCGCAGACCGCCGTTGGCGGTCTGTACCTCGCCGGTGCGTGGACCGACACCGGCTGGCCGGCCACGATGGAGGGCGCGGTCCGCAGCGGGCACGCGGCTGCGGCGGCCGCCGTCGCAACCAACTCCACCGATGGCTCAACCACCTCCGCCGCTGGTCGGGTGCCACGACCCCGACGGCTCGATGCGGAGGTCGTGGCGTGATCCGGTCCCTGCCCTCGTCGCTGGACCGCGCGCGTGACTACGCGGAGCCGGCGTTGCGTGACGCAGTGCGCCGGCTCAATCCCGAGATCGTCCCGGTCATCCAATACCACCTGGGCTGGGCCGACGCCGACGGCAACGAGATTCCCGGAGGGGGGGGAAAGGGGATCCGGCCTGCGCTCGCGATTCTCTCGGCGGAAGCGACGGGCACCCTCGCCTCGGTCGGCGTGCCGGGAGCAGTCGCGGTGGAGCTCGTGCACAACTTCTCGCTGCTGCACGACGACGTGATCGATGGCGACCGGGAGCGCCGACACCGGCCCACCGTGTGGGCCCTCTACGGCGTTGGCGAGGCGATCATCGCGGGCGACGCCCTGCTCACGCTCGCGGTTCGAGTGCTGCTCGAGTCGGGCACGATCGCGGCCACCCGCGCGGCCTCGTCGCTGGTGCGGGCCACCGACTCCATGATCGCCGGGCAGGCGGTCGACATGGCGCTCGAGTCACGGCTCGACGTCGACCTCGACGAGTGCCTCGACATGGCCGCGGGCAAGACCGGGGCCCTGCTGGCGTGCGCCGCCTCGATTGGCGCGTTGCTGGCGGATGCCGATCAGCGGGTGGTCGAGTCGCTGGCCGACTTCGGTCGCAACCTCGGGCTCGCGTTCCAGGCCGTCGACGATCTGCTGGGCATCTGGGGTCGCCCCGAGATCACGGGCAAGCCGGTGTGGAACGACCTCCGCCAACAGAAGAAGTCGCTCCCGGTGGTGTTCGCCCTCACGCGGGGCAACGGCAAGTCCGAGGAGCTGCGCGAGATCCTCACCAATGGCTCCATCGAGGAGCGCGACGTGGTGCGAGCGGCCCGCCTGGTCGAGCGGTGCGGAGGCCGGGAGCTCACGGAGTCGGTCGCCCAGCGGCATCTCGATCTGGCCCTGGCCGCGCTCGAGCGTGAGGCGCTCGAGCCCTCGGCGCACGACGAGCTCGTCGAGATCGCCCGGTTCGTGACGACGCGGGAGCTCTGAGATGACGCAGTCACTCGATGCCAGCGTCATGACCGCGTGCGCCCGGGCGCGCGATCACCTGCTGGGACTCCAGCACCCGAACGGCTGGTGGAAGGGCGAGCTCGAGACCAACGTCACGATGGACGCCGAGGATCTCCTGCTCCGGCACTTCCTGGGTGTCTCGACGCCCGACGTCGTCGAGGAGACCGCGACCTGGATCCGGTCCCAGCAGCGGTCCGACGGCACGTGGGCGATCTACTACGAGGGTCCGGGCGAGCTGTCGACCACGGTCGAGGCGTACACCGCATTGCGCCTCGCGGGCGACGCCGTCGATTCCGACCACATGGTCAAGGCCGCCGAGTTCGTTCGTGATGCCGGCGGTCTCGAGCGGGCCCGCGTCTTCACTCGCCTGTGGCTCGCCCTCGTGGGGCAGTGGTCGTGGGACGACCTCCCCGTGATCCCGCCCGAGCTCGTCCTGCTCCCGGCGTGGGCGCCGGTGAGCATCTACGACTTCGGCTGCTGGGCCCGCCAGACCGTCGTCGCCCTCACGGTCGTGTCCTCGTACCGGCCGGTGCGACCCCTGCCCTTCGATCTCGACGAGCTGCGCACGCACGCCCCGCCCTCGCCCCGCGCCTCTCTTCGCGAACCCGAGGGCCGGTGGCAGGAGCTCGACCGGTGGCTGCATCGATACCAGCGCACGCCGTTGCGCCCGCTCCGCCGCGCCGCGCTCGCCGAGGCCGAGCGTTGGATCGTCGCCCGTCAGGAGGCGGACGGGTGCTGGGGCGGGATCCAGCCCGCATGGGTCTATTCGCTGTTGGCGCTGCACCTCCGCGGCTACCCGTTCGATCATCCGGTGATGCGATCCGGGCTCGAGGGCCTCGACAGCTTCACGATCCGTGACGAACGGGGACGCCGGCTCGAGGCCTGTCAATCGCCGGTCTGGGACACCGCGCTCGCGGTGATCGCGCTCGTTGATGCCGGCCTCGACCCGACCGACCCGGCACTGGTGGGGGCCGCGGACTGGCTCCTCGACGAGGAGGTGCGGGTCCGCGGTGACTGGAGCGTGCGCCGCCCCGATCTCGACCCGGGTGGGTGGGCGTTCGAGTTCGCGAACGTCAACTATCCCGACGTCGATGACACCGCCGAGGTTGCGCTCGCACTGCGCCTGGTTGGCCATCCGGATCCCGGCCGGGTCGACGCCGCGCTGGCGAGGGGAGTGACGTGGGTGCGGGGCATGCGCTGCCGCGACGGCGCCTGGGGTGCCTTCGACGCCGACAACACCGCGACGTGGCCGGCCAACCTGCCGTTCTGCGACTTCGGCGCGGTCGTCGACCCGCCGACGGCCGACGTCACCGCTCATGTCGTGGAGATGCTGGCCGAGTGCGGGGCCGTCGGCGACGACGGCACGGTACCGGCAGCGATCGAGTGGCTTCGTCGGGCCCAGGAGCCCGATGGATCGTGGTGGGGACGCTGGGGCGCGAACCACATCTACGGCACGGGTGCCGTCCTTCCTGCGCTGGTGTCAGCCGGCATGGCGCGCGACGCCCCCGAGATCCGTCGAGCAGTGAGTTGGCTCGTGGATCACCAGAATGCCGACGGGGGATGGGGCGAGGACCCACGGTCGTACCGCGAGGCCGATTGGGTCGCGCGCGGCGCGTCGACGGCATCCCAGACCGCGTGGGCGCTCCTGGCGATGATCGCCGCGGGCGAGCACGACCACCCCGCGACCGCCCGAGCCCTGCGATGGCTGGTGGAGCACCAACGGCCCGACGGCACATGGGACGAGCCGTGGTTCACCGGCACCGGATTTCCCGGCGACTTCTCGATCAACTACCACCTGTACCGCCTCACGTATCCACTGATGGCGCTCGGGCGGTATCTGCGGTGTCGCGCGGACGAATCCGGTGCGGCCCACCGAGCAGGGGGGACTCGATGACGCTGCTGGCGCTCACGCCGCTCCGGGTCGAGGCGCGCGCCGCGCGCCGCGGCACCTCGCGCGCGCGGGTGGAACGCACGGGGATGGGGCCACGTCGTGCGACGAGAGCCGCTACTCGGCTTGGCGGCGAGGCGGACTGGGTCCGTGGGGTCGCGATCCTGGGTGTCGGCGGCGCCGTCGATCCGGGCATCGCCGTTGGCGATCTCGTGGTGGCCGATGAGGTGCGCGGACCCGGAGGCTCGGTCGTCCAGCTCCGGGGCGCGGGCATCGTGGCTCGGGAGCTGCGCCGGGCCGGACTCGAGACCCATGTCGGTGCCGTGGGGTCGTTCGAGCGTGTGGTGCGTAACGGCGAGCGTGCGCGTCACCATGCCGACGGCCTCCTGGCCGTCGACACCGAGTCGGCGTGGCTCACCAACGTCACGACCTGCCGCCCGCTCGCGGTGGTCCGAGCGATCGTCGACACACCGACGCGGCCCCTCCTGTCGCCCCGCTCGGTGAGTGGCGGGGTCAGGGCACTGCGCAGCGTGCGGGCCGCCGCCGGCGCGTTGGAGCGGTGGGCCGCCGCCTGTGGGCCCCGCACCGTGCTCCTCGCTGGCCCGCGCTCGTTCTGTGCGGGCGTCGAGCGGGCGATCGATGTGGTGGACCGCGCGCTCGACCGCTTCGGAGGTCCGATCTTCGTGCGGCGCCAGATCGTGCACAACACGCATGTGGTCAGGGGACTCGAGGAGCGAGGCGCCCTCTTCGTCGAAGAGCTCGACGACGTGCCCGAGGGCGCGATCGTCGTGTTGGCCGCGCACGGTGTGGCACCGGAGGTCCACGCTCAGGCGGCGGATCGAGGGCTGCAGGTGATCGATGCGACCTGTCCCCTGGTCGCCAAGGTGCATACCGAGGCCCGCAGGTTCGCGGCCCAGGGCTACGAGATCGTCCTGATCGGCCACGACGACCACGAGGAGGTCGAGGCCACCCGCGGTGAGGCACCGGGCCAGGTGCACGTCATCACCGAGCCGGACCAGGTCGGCCAGCTCGAGATTCGCGATCCTCAGCGGGTGGCGTACCTGACCCAGACCACCCTCGCCGTGGAGACCACCCAAGCGGTGATCGATGCGCTCCGGCTACGCTTCCCGACCATCGTCGGGCCCAAGGGCGACGACATCTGCTACGCCACCCAGAACCGTCAGGACGCGGTACGGACGGTCGCGCGGGAGGCTGACGTGGTGCTCGTGGTGGGATCCCCCAACTCTTCGAACGCCAATCGTCTCGCCGAGGTGGCGGAGCGGGAAGGTTGCCGCGCCTACCTTCTTGAGGACCACTCCGAGTTGGACCTGGGGTGGCTACGGTCGGCCGACGTGGTCGGCGTGACCGCAGGGGCATCAGCCCCCGAGGTCTTGGTGCACGAGCTGGTCGAAGTGCTGGGTGGCCTGGGCCCGGTGCGGGTGGAGGATCGTATGGTGACGACCGAGAAGGTCCAGTTCGCCCTACCGGCGGAGGTGCGCTGAATGTCCGTGTCCATGCGCCAGCAGATGCGGGTGGGCTCGTATCTGGTGCGCCAACGGCTGAAGGGCACCAAGCGATTCCCGCTGATCGTGGAGCTCGAGCCGCTGTTCGCGTGCAACCTCGAGTGTGCGGGTTGCGGCAAGATCCAGTACCCGACGGACATTCTGCGCCAACGGGTGAGCGTGGAAGATGCGGTGGGCGCCATCGAGGAGTCCGGGGCACCGATGGTGTCGATCGCCGGTGGCGAGCCCCTGCTGCACCCCGACATCGAGCGCATGGTGGACGAGCTCATCAAGCGCAAGCGCTTCGTCTACCTGTGCACCAACGGCGTGCTGATGCGACGCAAGCTCGATCGTTTCACGCCCTCGCCGTACTTCGCCTGGGCTGTGCACGTGGACGGGATGCGGGAGCGCCACGACGAGTCGGTATGCCGCGATGGCGTCTTCGACGAGGCGGTGGAAGCGATCAAGGAGGCGATGGCGCGTGGTTTCCGCGTCACCACCAACACGACGTTCTTCTCCAACGATTCACCGCAGACCGTGAGGGACGTGCTCGACTTCCTCAACGACGAGCTCCATGTCGACGCGATGATGATCTCCCCCGGCTACGCCTACGAGAAGGCGCCGGACCAGGAGCACTTCCTCCCCGTCGAGGAGACCCAGAAGATGTTCCGAGACGCGTTCGGCGAAGGCCGGCGCAAGCGGTGGCGTCTCAACCACACGCCGTTGTTCCTCGACTTCCTGGAAGGCAAGGTCGACTACGAGTGCACGGCATGGGGAATCCCCAGCTACTCCGTGTTCGGATGGCAGCGGCCGTGCTACCTGATGTCGGACGGCTACGCGTCGACGTACCGGGAGCTCGTGGACACGACGGACTGGAGCCGATACGGGCGGGGTCGGGATCCGCGATGCGCCAACTGCATGGCGCACTGCGGCTACGAGCCCACGGCCGTCCTCGCCACCACACGGTCGCTCAAGGAGTCGATCCGCGCCACGATCTCCACGCGCTGAGCGGAACCCCCAGCCGTCCGTCGTGCTCGAGACGGCATCGTCGGAGCGGGTCCGGCGGTTCTCGGTCGGCCGCGTGCTGCTGCTCACCATCACTGGCGTCTGTCTGTACCTGCTGGCGCCCAGCATCGTGGAGGTCTTCGCCGCCTGGGACCGCCTCGGTGAGTTCCACCCTGTGGTCGTCCTCGGGATCATCGCCTGTGAGGCGCTGAGCTTCCTGTGCGTGTGGATCCTCCAGCGCATCGCGCTGAGGACCAAGGATTGGTTCCGGGTGGTGACCACGCAGCTCGCGGGCAACGCGTTCAGCCGCGTGACGCCCGGTGGTGGGGCCACCGGCACGGCGATCCAGGCGCGGATGCTGGCCGACGGAGGCTTCGGGCTCACGACCGCGGCGTACGGGCTCACGGTGCAATCGATGATGATCACGGGGGCGGTGGTGGCCCTCCCCGTGTTCTCCATCCCGGCGATCGCTGCCGGTCTGGACGTGCCGGGTGGCTTGCGCGAGGCGGCCTGGATCGGTCTTGCGGTGTTCGTGGTGATGGCCGGGGTGGGGGCGCTCATGCTCGTGAGCCGCCGGCCCGTCGAGGCGCTCGCCCGCGTGATCACCTGGGTGGGCCGGCACCTCAGACCGAGTGCGCCACCCATCGAGGGGCTGGGCGCCCGGCTGCTCGCCGAGCGGGACGAGATCCGCGCCACGATGGGATCGCGCTGGCCGACCGCCGTTGGCGCCGCGATCGGGCGGTGGGGGTTCGAGTACGTGGCGCTGCTGCTGGCGTTGTATGCGATCGACGCGAGGCCCGATCCCGCGCTCGTCCTGTTGGCGTTCGCGGCCGGGTCGGCGCTCAGCCTGATCCCGTTCACCCCCGGCGGCCTCGGGTTCGTGGAGGCCGGTCTCGCGGGGTCGCTCGGACTCGCGGGCATCGACATCGGCGACGCGGTGCTGGTCACGCTGGTGTTCCGCCTCGTCTCGTTCTGGCTTCCGATGCCGATCGGTCTCGGCGCGGCGCTCGTGTACCGGCGCCGTTACCCCCGTCGCCCCACCGCGCCGAAGGGGCGGGTGCCGAGCTGAGGCGCACGAGCCGTCATCAGCCGTCGTCAGCGGTCGTCAGCCGTCATCGCTGAGGACGGCTGCGGTGGCGCCCCGCGGGGCGTGGTCAGGAGCGCAACGCGTCGAGCAGCGCCGCCGTGACTTCGGGGCGGCAGATCACGATGTCGGGGAGCCATGGATCGGTCTGGTTGTACTCGAGCGGGGAGCCGTCGAGACGCGAGACGTGCAGGCCTGCCGCGGCGGCCACCGCGCTGGGGGCGGCGGAGTCCCACTCGTACTGGCCGCCCGCGTGCACGTAGGCGTCGACGGCACCTTCGACCACGGCCATCGCCTTGGCTCCCGCCGAGCCCATGGGCACCAGGTCGGCCCCGAGCGCCTGGGCGGCTCGCTCGGCTGCGGGCGGCGGACGGGTCCGGCTCACGACCAGGCGCAAGGCCCCGTCGTCGCGAGGCGCGACCACCGGTGCGGGACGGGTGCAGAACACTCGGCCCTGGGCCGGGAGGGCGACGGCGCCGGCGCACATCCCCACGTCCCGGCGCCAGAGGGCGACGTGCACCGCCCAGTCGGTGCGGTCGAGGTCGGTGAACTCTCGGGTCCCGTCGAGTGGGTCGATGATCCACACCCGGTCGGCGTCCAGACGACGGCGGTCGTCGGTCCATTCCTCCGACAGCACGATGTCGCCGGGATGGTCATGCGCCAGCAGCCCGAGCAGGCACTCGTTGGCGCCATGATCGCCGGCGTCCCCCAGGGGCGGCACCCCCTGGGCGCGAGATCGTGCCCGGAGCTCGAGGAGGACCTGGGCCGCGGCGGTGGCGTACCGGGCTGCGTCGGCATGATCGTCACTCATCGCACGGCATTCTGGTCGCGATGCACGCGGACGCCCCGTCACCGTGGAGCACGGGATCCCACTCGGCGCCCGCGATCCGCTACGGTCCGGGGGGCCGAGACGAGGTGGTGGCTCCGATGACCTTTGCTGGCGACGACCGCACGATTCCAAGCCGGGGCGGGATGGGTGACGAGACGCTGCCCGTTCGTCCGGGTGGAGGCACGCCCGGTGGCGGTGGGCCCGGCGGCGGCCGAGGTGGTGGCGACGAGGAGCGGCGCAAGCTGCCGTGGATCATCGCCGGCGTCTTGGCGCTCGGGTTGCTGATCGGCGCGATCGTCGCCGTGGTCGCGAGCGGTGACGACAAGGGCAAGGACCGCCCGCGCCGCACGACCACCACGAGCTCGTCCACGTCGACGAGCACGTCGGCGCCAACCACGACGACGAGCCCAGCGAATCCCCAGATCACCCAGTTCGGCTACAACCCTGCGTCCCCGGACTGCCCATCCAACATTCAGGTGTCGTGGTCGACGCAGAACGCCACCAAGGTGTCGATCAGCATCGATGGACCCGGGCCCTACGAGACCGATCTTCCGCCCAACGGCTCGCTGCAGGTCCCGTTCGCCGAGAACAACATGGATCCGCCGGAGTGCTCGCACACCTACCTGCTCACCGCCTTCGGGGCGAACAACCAGCAGGACACCCAGCAGATCGAGGTGAGTGAGTCGACCTGAGCGGCCCCGGACCGTCAGCGAGAGTTGGGTCGCCCCCTCGCACGCCCCAGGCCGAGTCGACGCCATCGGTCGGCGGGAAGTCGTGCCGTAGTCGTGGCCGGTCCTACCGGCTCGACTTCAGGGGCATCACGTAGCGGTCGGTGTGGTCGAAGTTTCGTGACCAGAGCTCCTGCACCCGGTCGCGCTCCTCATCGGTGATGGGGAGGTCCGACGCACCGGCGTACTCGCGTACCTCATCGATCGTCACGCATGTGGGCAGCACGGTCGCGAACGCCGGGTTGGCGAGGATGCCGGCGATCGCCGCCTGCCCGATCGTGGGCGGCGCGTCCTTCCACAGGAACTCGATGGTTGCGGCCTTCTCGAAGTTGTCGAGCATGTTCTCGCGGTTCCGGTGCGAACGGTGGTCGTCGGCAGGGAACTCGGTATCGGGAGTGACCTTCCCCGACAGCACATCGGAGGCGTGCGGCACCCGCGCGATGAGGCTCACCTTGCCGTCGGCGACGTTGGGCTCGCGGGCGAACGTGAGGCCCGGCTCCTGCTCGAGGAGGTTGAAGACGGTCTGGAGGGTCACGATCGGCCTATCTCGGATGGCACTCAACCCCTCGTCCACCCAACCGATCGCCGGTCCGAGGGCCACACCGACCTCGAGGATCAGGCCACGCTCCTTGCATCGTGCGAGCTCCGCCCAGAGGTCGTCGTCAAGGATCGCCTCGAGGCGCGCGTTGTGGAGCTGGTACAGGTCGATGCGGTCGGTTCCGAGGCGGCGCAAGGATGCCTCGAGCTGGGCCCCGATCGCCTCGGGCCTCCAGTCCTGCGGACGCTCCGACTGGCCCGGATGCTCACGGGGAGCATCGATGTCGTAGCCGCACTTCGTCGTGAGCACGATGTCGTCGCGGTGGGTCTTCAGGACGTCGGCCAGGAGCGACTCTCCATGCCCGTCGGCGCCGTAGACGGGCGCGGTGTCGATGAAGTTGACCCCGGCGTCGAGCGCCGCGCGCAGCATTCCCTGGGGGTCGTCGACCTGGCCCCACCAGTTGCTGGCCAGCGTCCACGTGCCGAACCCGACCTCCGACACCACGAGGTCCGATGTGCCGAGCGAGCGAAAGCGCACGTCCCTGCTCTCCTTGCGCCGTGGAGTGTGCGCTCCAACGCTAGAGCCTTCCCGCGATCGAGAGCGAGTCGACTACGTGGATCCTCGGGCGCGGTCTTCGCGCTCGGCGGCGCGCAATCCGTAGCCCAACACGATCGGGACCGGGAGCACCACGATGGCGGTGACGAGGGCGACGATGGTCAGCGCGACTGACCAGCTCGAGAAGTCGGTGGCGACGCCGGCTGCGAATCCGAGGATCGAGAGCAACAACATCGCGTATCCCAGCCGCTTGGCGGTCGCGACGAGCTGCCGGATTCGCTGCCGACGTTGCACCATGGGGTCAGGTGCCCGGCTCACCACGTCGTCCAACCTATCGCCGAGAACACTGAGTCGATTCGTCTCGGCAGGTCGTCGAGTGACAGCTCGGCACGGATGACGGCCAGGCTCTGCTCGCGCGCTCGGAGATCAGGTTGCTCGAGCTCCGCCACCACACGCGGGGGGTCATCGAGCGGGAGGACGCAGAGACCGAGGGCGATGAGCTCGTCCAGGGCTGGATACTCTCCCGTGACCACTGGACGCTCGGCGAGGATGCCCTCGATCACGGCGTTGCCGAATCCTTCCCAACTCGACGGCATCACCACGAGATCCGACGCCGCGTAGGCGTCCTCGCTCCGATCGAACCGTCCCTGGATCACGGGGATCCGCGCGTTCGACACCAGACGGCGAAGCTCGCTCTCGTACCCATCTTCCGCCGGCCCAGTGATCCAGTAGTGCACGTTCCGTTCCGGGACCAGCGCGGCGATCTGCTCGGCGAACGCGATACCGCCGCCCACGTTCTTGCGCGGGATCGCCCTGGTCGGCTGAACCAGGAGCAGGTCAGCGGGCTCCAGCCCGAGAGCCCGCCTCGTCTCGTCTCGGGCGCCGGCGGGTGCGCCGATCTCGAAGGCGTTCCGGATCGTGAATGCGGAGTACCCGCGATCCTCGAGCGCGCGCCGAGCATTGTCGTTGATCGTCACGTGGAGCGAGTCGGCTCGGTGCGGTGGGTACCCGTCCAGATGTGCGAGTTGAGGTCGTTCCCACGGAAGATCGTGGTGGTGGAACAGCACCCTGCCTTGGTGCGTTCCGAGCACCGTTGACGTCGTTCGTGCCGCCGCGAGGTTGAGCGGCAAGGAGCACAGGTTCTCGACCACTACGAGCTCTGTGCCTGAGAGGGCGGCTGCCAGCGCGTCCGGTTCCGGCACCACGCCGCCCACGGGTTCCACTGCGAGGAAGGGCAGCCAGACGTCGTCAGGACGAAGACCCTCGAACTCTCCCGCGACTCGCCGCACCGAGAATCCGAGCTCTCGTAGCGCCCACTCCCACTTGGTCGCTTCGACTGATACCCCGTCGGTGCCGCCGAGCCGGTACGACACGAAGGTCGCGATGGGTGAACTCATCGCCCGTGTGCTGGGCGAGTCAGCGCGGCTTGCGTTCCGTGAGGAAGGCGAGACGGCGGTTGGTCGCGTCCAGCACGGCGCGAGCAGCTGCGGTCTCGGGTGACTGGAGCACGAGTGCGGAGCCGACGAGGCGCTGCTCCATCGGCGGATCGATCCACACGAGGGAGACGATCACGACATCTTGGCTGCCGATTCGGACAAGTTCGACGGCCTCGAGGTCAAATCCAACTGCAGCCGATTCGAGTTGGCACAACGCGTCGAGCGCAGCCGAGGCGACGAGCCGGGGCCGAGCGCCAGAGGCAGCCGAGCCTTCGGCAAAGCCGGTGACCTCGTGCTCGCCGAGCGCGAGTGATACACGCATCGCGACCCGGGTTCCCTGAGCATGGGATTGCACCGAAGAGATGGCGGGCCGGGCCACGGCACTCGGCGCCTCACTCGCGGGGTCCGACCCGTTGTTCGCGAGTTGGACGACAGAGACGATGCGACGATCGAACTCGAGGCCGAACGACGCCAGCGCGACCGATTGGATGTCACGCACGACCTGCTTGGGGTGTTTTCCCATGCGCGCCAGCACGTGCACTTCCACGGGGCGGGACAGCGAGTCGGCGACGATGCGGCAGGCGACGATCTCGGGGAGGCGGCAGATCTCAGCTTCAACGGACGGCAGATCGAACGCCGCTTCGATTTCCGGGTCGGGCATCCCGAAGATCCTCCTGCGCTAATGGGCGCCATCGGGGCAATTGGAGGATACGGAACCCTGCCGCCCGTGACGAGGATACCTTCGCGCGGACAGTGGTGCCGTGGCTACATTCGGGCTTGCGAACTCGCCCGGTATCCACGAGACTTGCGTGGCTGAAGTGACGGTAGCGAAGCCAACGTGACCAATGTTGCCAGGGAGGTGAGCGAAGGAAGAGGACGGATCGGGCAGGGCCTCGGATGAATTGGGGCTGAAGAGCCTTGAAGCGGAGCGTCACCTCTCCGGCCTCTAGCGGAGCCGGCGGGAGTTCCTCACGATTGGGGGGGATTCACTGTGAAGAAGGTGATTGCCCGTCTCGCGCTTATCGGGTCAAGCATCGCTGCGATCGTTCTCGCCGGTGGTGCTGGCAAGGGACTGCGCTAGTAGTTCACATCCTGACGAAATGCTCTGAGGTCCTGCCCGCTCCGTCCTCTACTTCCCGAGATGTGATGTTGGGCCTGTCTCGCTTCCGGGCGTATTGCTTCACCATCGGTACTGCCGCGTGTGCTCTGGGCACGTGCCTCGGAGTGTTCGGGCCCATGCCTGTGCTCGAGCCGATTCTTGTACTAGGCGTGCTCTTCGCAGTCGCCGAGAACAGCAGCGTCGAGCTACCGAATCGTTCAAGTCTCAGCGCAAGTCTCATGCTGGGCATGGCAGCGGTAGTTGTTTTCAGCGATGAAGCAGCAGTTCTCGGTCCGCTGTTCGTCGGAATGTTTGGGTGTGCCTATCTACCTCAGATCCGGAATCGGCAGTGGGCCAAGGTCTTCTTCAACCTTGGAAACTTCGGCCTCTCAACCGCTGCGGCGGCACTTGTCTTTGCCGGAGTGCCTGTTCAGGTCGACGATTCGATCGGACTGCAGTTGCTCGCATCGATTGCGGCAGCGTTAACCTTTGCAACGGTCAACTCTCTCCTTCTCGTTCCTGCCGTTTCGATCCTGACAGGCAAGGGGAAGCGCGCCGTCCTTCAAGAGATGTGGGTGAGCGACGCGCAGATTCTGCCCTTCGCGTTCTTGGGAGCCGTACTCGGTCGTCTCTACGTCGACATTGGTGCGCTCATCGTTCCGCTCATCGTCGTTCCGATCTTCATCGCGCGTCAGGCGTTCGCCTCGTACCTCGAATTGCGTGCCGCGCACGAAGCCACGCTCTCGACGCTCGTGCTCGCACTCGAGTCGAAGGACCGTTACACGGCCGGGCACGTCGAGCGCGTCGCCAACTTCTCCCACCAAATCGGCCTCGAGTTGGGACTGCGGCCCGGTCGACTCGAGCGGCTCCGCCAGGCGGCCCTGATGCACGACATCGGCAAGCTCATCGTGCCCAACCAACTGCTCAACAAGCCCGGTCGGCTCACACCGTCGGAGTACGAGCGCATCCGAGCGCACGAGCACGTCTCGGTGGAGCTGATGCGCCGCATCGACTTCCTCGCTCCGCTTGCGCCGAGCATCGCGGCCGAGCAGGACCATGAGCCGGAGACCCCGCTCGAGAGTCGGATCATCCACGTCGCCGATGCGTTCGACGCCATGACGTCCACTCGGTCGTACCGTCGGGCGCTCACGCAGGAGGTCGCGATAGCGGAGCTCCGCGCGAAGTCCGGTACCCAGTTCGACCTCGAGTGTGCCGAGGCGCTGATCCGGGTGATCGAGCGCTCGGGTGTCCGCTATGGCGATGGCCATGAGGAGTCCCGGGCCGACTTCTCGGTGCCGCCGCCGGTCGTGGGTACCGGCTCGGCCGGATTGGGCGACCTGGAGGGGCAAGACGAGGTCCGGTCGTGAACCGCCCGATGCGCTTCCTGGCAATCTTCGGCGTGGCGCTCGGCGCCGCAGCCGTCGCCGCGCTCGCGGATGCCCCCGCGCATGCGGTCGATCTGGTGGTGTTGGGCGGCGCGCTCGTGGCATCGGAGCAGCTGGAGCTGCGACCGACCGGCCGAGCGGCGCTCCCGTTGTCCTTCGCTTTGGTGGTGGTGCTGGTGCGGGCGGCTACTCCCGGCGAGTTCGTCGTGATCGTGGGTGTCGGCCTGGCCGTGGCAATGCTGCTCCGACCAGGCTCGTACAGTGAGCGAGGACTGCTGTGGTGCGAGCGCCTGGCCGAGGGGCTGGGTGCAGGCGCGGTGTACCGACTGATCGCCGAGTCGTTCGGTAGCCAGCACTCGGAGGCCAGGGTGCTGGCCGCGCTCGCCGGCGCCGCGGTCACCCAGATCGTGGTGGCGGACCTCGTGGTGCTCGCGCGGGAGCACCGGTTGGCTCCCGTCCGAGCCCGGGGCGCCGATCTCGCCCTGGTCACGAGCGGCATGTTGATGGCCGTGGGCTACGGGGGCATCGGTGGCAGTGGCCGCCTCGGGCTCTGGGGGCCCTTGCTGTTCTCGATCCCGCTGCTCGCGGCGTGGTACTCGTTCGAGTTGCTCGAGCGCACGCGCCGAAGCTTCCGCCAGACGGTGCGCGCGTTGGGCGTCGCACCAGAGCTCGGTGGATTGGTGCGGCCGGGACACGTCGAGCGCGTGGCTCAACTCGCCGTCGACATGGGTCAGCACGTCGGTCTGTCGTTCGTCCAGCTCACCGATCTCGAGACCGCGGCCTGGTTGCATCACCTCGGTGCGGTGTGCCTTGACGAGCCCGCCGAGGGAGAGCAGCACGACCCGCGGGAGGTCGCCCGAGCGGGAGCATCCATGCTCCGTGCCAGTGAGGCACTCGCAGCGGCAGGGGAGGTGGTTGCCGCCGAACCGCTGTTGCACCGGATGGCACCCGGGATCGGGCCGTCGTCGTCAGCTGCACTTGCCGGGCAGATCCTCAAGGTCGCAAGCGCGTACGACGAGCTGACCGAAGGCGATCACGCCCATGCCGCGTGGGCCGTGGAGGCGCTGTACACCGGCCCCGGCTACGTCTACGACGGGCGCGTGCTGGGCGCACTCGAGCGCGCACTCACCGCGCGCGGTTGGCTCACTGACTGACCGCGCGCCGACTCTTGGTGCGCCGGCTCTGGAAGTACGCGAGCTCGCACACGCCGACGCCCAGGACCAGGTCGCCGAACGAGATCAACATGTCGAAGGGCTCCGGTAGGAGGATCTTGTCGCCGAGGATGCCGAGCAGGTCCTCCTCGCTCGCCTGACGGTGCTTGACCGTCTGCTCCACCGGCTTGCGGATCCGGTTGCCCTGCGCGTCGTTGCCGATCGGCTTGGTGGGCATTCCCTGGTTGAGCCCGATCACCAGCGCGTTCATCGCGATTCCGATGGCGATGATCCCGAAGCCTCGTGCGAAGACGTTGGCCAGGCAGAAGGCGAGGATCAGGGCGTACGACGCCATCAGCGCGGCAAAGCCGATGGTCTCGATCTGATCTTTGGGGATGTCGACGTATTCGAGGGCGATCTGGATGCCAAAGCCGACGAGGAGCATCCAAGGTGCCATCACCCGCACGCGAGCCAGTCGGGCGAAGCTTCCACGCGTCAGGATCACGACGAGAGCGGCCGCCGCGATCGTGAAGACGAACAGCCACACGCCATGACGCTAGCGATCGGCGGCCTCGGCGGGATGGACTGATCGTCCTGCTCGGTCCGCGAGCTCCGGCCGAGACTCTTCGCGGCCGTCTTCGTGACGTGTTTCGTGGTGGCTATTTCTTCCCGATCCCCGTAGACAGGATCGAACCGCGTGGTTATGTTCGCCGGGCCGGGGATCCCGGGCGGGAAGTCGGAGAGGCGGGACCATGGGGATGCCGAGCAGTACCCCGAATCATGACCGCGACGAGTTCGCGCTCTTGATTGCTCACTATCGAGACGATGCCTACCGGTTGGCTCGGCGCCTGGTGAGAAGCGACGCCGAGGCCGAGGATCTCACCCAGACCGCGGTGTTGAACACCTTGCGGCGCGCTGAGCACATTCAGAGCGCGGGTCACGTGAAGGCGTACCTGCTCACGACCGTTCGCAACCTCTGGCGGAACCACCTGCGCGCCCAGAGTCGCCGCCGGTTCGTGAGTTCGGACACGGTCGAGCAGTTCCCGTCGGGCGACATTGGACCGGAGGAGCAGGCACTCACTGCCCTCGATGCGGCGCTGGCGGGCATTGCGTTTCGATCTCTCTCGGACACCAGTCGCGAGGTGATTCGGCTCCGCTACCTCGAGGGCTTGGGGTTCTCGGAGCTTGCTGACCAACTCGGGATCTCGCCGGTCGCGGCCCGTCAGCGGGCCCATCGCGCCCGCGAGGAGCTCGTGGGCGCATGCATCGATTTCGCCGCCCGGGAGGGAAGCGGTGCGTGTGCGTGGGTGCGCGAGCGCTTCGGGCGGTACTTCCGTGGCCGGCTGACCCAGCCGACTCGAGCCCGCGTCGAGGGGCACTTGACGCGCTGTGCAGAGTGTCGCAACGGATACGACGACCTTGTGGATCTCTACGGCCGCCGCTTCTCGCGACTCAAGGGTGAAGCGTGAAGGATTGCACGCTCCCAGTTGGAGTCATTTCGGTGATGCCGACTCGGGCAGAGCCCCGCAAGCTCCGGATCACTTCACTGGTCCTGGCTGCCTTCCTGATCTTGGCCCCGGTGCTCATGGCACTCGCTGGAACGCCAGTGGAGCTCAATTGGACGGCAGGAGTCCTTCTGTTTCTCTCTTTCGTCGCTGCCCAGAAGGACGCCGTCTTCAGCGACGAGACAGCTATTAGCGAGAGCATCCTTGTTGCACACGCGGCCGTTGGCGTTGCGGTGGGAACTGGTCAGTTGCTTATCGCGTTCTCATGTGGATTGCTCGGCGGTGTGCACTTGTCACATATCCGCGAACGGTCCCTGACGAAGATCGTGATCAATGCTGGTGCGATCGGCCTATCTGCATTGGCGGCTGGAGCGATCGCTTACGGATTGGGAGGTGCTAGTCCAAATAGCCTCCGTATGCTCTACTCGGGTGCTGTAGCGACATGTGTGTTCTGGGTTCTCAACAATTCGATTATTGGTTTCGCCATCTCTGCTGCGCAAGGTAGGGGTGCCCCGAGAACAATCGCAGGGCTCATCAGGTCAGAAGCAGAGATGCTCGTGTTCGCGTTCCTGGGCTTCCTGACCGGATACCTGTTCGTCGAGGTGGGGACCTGGGCCGGGACCATCGGTCTGGTCGCCCTCCTCGTGCTGGTCGATGTCGCGGTCATCCGTCGACCGCCTCACATTCCGAAGCGACGGTTCTTCGCGAGTGTGGCGCAGGTCGCGCTGGCGGGCGTGGTGGTCGTCGCTGCCATCGTGAGTGCGGTGGTCGAGACGTTCCCCGATCGGTGGGGCTTCGTGGCCTTGCTCGGTGCCATGGCGACCGCCGCGGTGGTGATGTCCCGCCTGCCGGTGGTGCCCGGCGCGCTGCCTTCGACGCTCGCGATCGTGTTGGCCGGTGCCGTGTTCGGCGCCGAAGCGCCGATCGCTGCTCCACTCACCGCTGGCGTGACGATGGGAATCGTCGCGTGTGTGCTCGGCCGGCGGCGGTCGATACTCGCCGCGAGCTCCGAGTTGGCCGCTGCCGGCTGCGGCGGGCTCGCTGCTGGGATCGTGTTCCTGGAGCTTCCGCTGCGGGAGACGAGTTCCCTCCCCACGTTCATTGGCGTCGTGCTCGCAGCGGGCGTGGCAGTCGTCGGCGCGCGCCACCTCTTCCTCGGCGCGATGTTGACGGCTCGTCTCGGGAGGGAGGCACGTCGCGTCGCACTCGAGTTGAGCGCCGCGGACATCCCGAGCATCGCGGTGACGGCCGTGGGTGGAGTCCTCGCCTGGTGGGCGGTTCGCGATGGCATCGAGGGGTCGCTCCTGGTGGTGCTCGCCGTCGCTGCGGTCGCGTTCGGGGTCTACCGACTCGGTCGTACCCGTTGGGACCCACGAACGGGCATCCTGATCGAGGACGACCCCGTGGATCCCGAAGAGCTGTTGACGGCACTGCGGAGCACGGTGCTGGATTGTCGTCCGGTTCGAGTGCGTGAGCCGACGCTGGAGTTGCCGACTCGTACACAGTGAGTACGCTCGGCGGCCGTGTTCGAGCTCCGTGCGATGGTGACGGCGAGCGTGCGCGAGATCATCGTCGATGAGGGTCAACTCGTCGCCGAAGGTGACGAGATCGCGATCCTGGAGGCGGCGACCGGCGAGGTCGTGGTCGTCACCGAGATCCCCGGCGTCGTCCGAGAGCTGCATGTCGAACCGGGTGACATGGTCGATCCGGGCACCCTGATTGCCCTGATCGACGAGGCGTGAACTCCTCCGCTCAGTAGTTCGCCGGCAGGATGCGTTCCAGGAAGAAGTAGAACAACGCCAGCGAGACCGCGAACGGGATCGCGCCGAGGATCCATGTTGTCCACCGCGGGTGCCGGTGGAAGCCGAGCCACCACAGCGCGCCGAGGAGTGCGGCGACCAGGCCCGAGTACAGGGTCGGCATCGTCGAACCGCCCTTGCCCGAGAGATCACCCTCGTTGAACGAGGGATTCCCACCCCGACCGCCGGGGAGCGGCGTCTCGCCCTCCGGTAAGTGCGCTTTCACGACCAGGCGCTGCGCCGTCGAGAACTTGGGGTTGCAGGTCGTCAGTGTGAGGATCGCCTCGAAGCGCGTGTCTACGAGCACTTCGACGTCATCTGGGTTTACCACCTGCTTGTCGAACACTTCATAGGTGTAGGTGCCGGTCACGGTGCGCACGATGATCTCGTCGCCGTTCTCGAGGAGGTCCAGATCACCGAACGGCGCCCCGTACGTCACCCGGTGACCGGCGATCGCGGCGTTGCCGGCCTGGCCCGGTAGCGGGGTCTCGGGGTAATGGCCGGGGCCCTTGCGCAAGTCGACGCGGCCGACGCCTTCGACGACGATGGTGTCGAGCCCGAGACGCGGGATCCGCAGGACCGCGAGCGCCTCACTGTCAGGCGGCGGTTCCGGGATGGGCAGCGTCGTGGTCGTGGTCGATGGAGAGGAAGTCGGCGAAGGGGTCGTGGTGGTCATCGATCCGCGGGGAGTCGAGGTGGTCGTCGGCACCTCGATCGGGTCGGTAGTCCGGATGAGAGCCGAGAGGTCGTCTCGTAGCCGGTCCTGCTCACGCGAGGTGTAGAGCCCAGTACCCCACAGTTGATACGCGACGAAGAGCAGCGTGAGGATCCCGAGCGTGATCAATGTCCGCCCAATGGCCGCGACCACCCTCCGCACAGCCTGATCCTATGGGCGGACGGCGGGTAGGTCGCGGCTCCGGGCGCCTGCATTCGCTCGGCCGCGCGGGCGGTCCGTATGCTCTGCGCATCGCTTCCACGGAGGCGCTGTGCCGCCCGTAGTCCGTCTCCGTTCTGCCGTGTGCCTCATCGGTCGTTTTCCCGCACTCGCGGGCGTCGATCTCGACGTGAATGAGGGTGAGGTGCTGTTGATCTCGGGCGCGAACGGTGTGGGCAAGACCACCCTGCTCCGTCTCTTGGCGGGGCTCCTCCCTCTCCATTCGGGGACTGCCGAAGTGCTCGGTTCCGATCTGAGCCGCGATCGGCGCCGTCACCGTCGGGAGCTCTCGTTCATGGGGCACGAGACCTTCTGTTACGACGACCTCACCGTGAGGGAAAATCTTCGTTTCGCGGAACGCGCCTCGGAGGCGCCGCCGGGAGCGGGGGACCGGGCGATCGACCAGGTTGGCCTCGACCGGCTTGCCGACGTCGTGTACCAGCGCCTCTCGGCCGGACAACAGCGACGCGTGGCGCTGGCCGTTGCCCTCTCGCGTGCGCCGCACCTTCTTCTCCTGGACGAGCCCCACGCCGGCTTGGATGCCCAGGGCCGCGACCGCCTTGATGCGGTGCTCTCAGCGGCGCCCGGGGCCGGGGTCACGATCCTCATCGCCTCGCACGAGCTCGAACGGGCGCGGCCCCTCGTGTCGCGCGAAGTGATGATGACCGCAGGGCAGGCCGCTGGTTCGTTGGCGGTCGCCGAGCCCGCGATCCCGGTGGCGCAGTCGTGACGCTCTGGCGTGAGGTCGCGCTCGTCGCCGGCAAGGATCTGCGAATCGAGGCGCGATCACGCGTCGTGCTCCAACAGATTCTTCCCTTCGGTCTCATCGTGTTGCTGCTCTTCGCGTTCGCGCTCGATCCCGATCGCGGGGTGTTGCAACGAGTCGCTCCGGGCCTCTTCTGGGTGACGGTCCTGCTGGCCGTGCTCTTGGCCGTGGGCCGCTCGTTCCAGCTCGAGACCGAGAACGGCGCTCGTGAGGGACTCCGGCTGTCCTCCATGGATGGAAGTGCCCTCTTCCTCGGCAAGGCCGCCGCGGTCGCCGCGCAGCTGCTGGTGCTGGAAGCGCTGCTGACGGTCGGCGTGGTCGTGCTGTTCGAGGTCGAGCTCGCGTCGATCGGGCCGCTGGTGGCAAGTGCCGCGGCCGCGACTGTCGGTCTGGCTGCGGCCGGTACGGTCTACGGCGTCCTCGCGGTCGGGTTGAGAGTTCGGGAGACCCTCTTGCCGGTGTTGATCCTTCCGGTCACGGCACCGGTACTGCTCGGTGCGACCCGCGCGTGGGAGGCATCGTTCGACGGTATGCCATCCGATGCCTGGCCCTGGGTCGGTCTCCTCGCCATCTTTGCCGTGCTGTTCACCGGGATCGGGATGCTCGCGTTCGGCCCCTTGTTGGAGGAATCGTGAGGCTCTTGAGCCCGCGAGCGGGGCGGCTGGTCAGTTGGTCGGCCGCGGCATCGCTGGTGGTGCTCGCCATCTTCGGGCTGTGGGTCGCGCCTCCCGACGCGGTGCAGAGCGATGCCCAACGCCTCATGTACTTGCACGTACCGGCAGCGTGGATCGCATACCTCGCCTTCGGCGTCACCGCGCTGTCGTCCGCGCTGTACCTCTGGCGGAGAACTCGCTCGCCGGTCTGGGACCGGTTGGCCGGCGCGTCCGCGGAGCTGGGAGTGGTGTTCACGGGGTTGACGCTGGTTCTTGGTTCGTTGTGGGGCCGCCCGATCTGGGGCGTGTGGTGGGCTTGGGATGCTCGCCTCGTGACGACTGCCGTCCTCTTCTTCTTGTACCTCGGCTATCTCGCGCTGCGCCGGGTTCCCGGTCTTCCGGAGGCCAATGCCAAGCGGTCGGCGATCGCCGCGCTCGTGGCGTTTGTCGACGTTCCCATCGTCCACTTCTCGGTGACGTGGTGGCGCACGTTGCACCAAGACGCGACGGTGTTCAACCCCGAGCTCAAGGCCAACATCCACGGTGTCATGGCCTTCACCCTCTGGTGGGGCGTGCTCGCGTTCACGTTGGGCTACGTCGCCCTGATGGATCGGCGGTACCGGCTCGCGGTGCTGGAGGAGGGCCGCCAGGATCGTGAGCTGGCCCGTGCGATCGAGGAGCGCGTGCGGGGGGCGGGCACGACCGTGGCTCCCGAGCGGGTCGAGGTGGGAGCGCCCTGATGCGGTATGCCGAGTACGTCGTCACAGGCTGGGTGCTCACCGGCGCGGTGCTGGTCACCTATTCCGTCCGGCTCCGCCAGCGGCTCCGTCGGGCGGAGCGCCTCGACGAACGGGCATGACCCGGTCGCCGCGCGCTCTCTTCGCGGTCGGGCTCTGCGCGGCGGCGATCGCAGCCATCGTCGTGCTGGCGGTCGTGCTGTCGGAGAACGTGGTCTACTTCCGGACCGTCTCCGAGGCGGTCGCGGAGCGAGATGACCCCGGGCGGTTCCGCATTGCCGGTGAAGTGGTTCCGGGCACCATCGTGGCGACCCGCAACGGGGTGCGCTTCGAGATCACTGACGGCGATGCCACGGCCGAGATCGACCATCGAGGTGATCCTCCCGATCTCTTCGAGCCCGGGGCGCCGGTGGTGTGCGAGGGGCGCTGGTCGCGTTCGGGTGCCTTCTCATCGGACCGGATCCTCATCAAGCACGGCAGCGAGTACACGCCTCCCGAAGTGAAGGCGTCGGGGGCCCGCGCATCGTGAAGGCGTCGCTGGGCATGTTCGGCGTCGCGCTCGGGGCCGCGTCCTCGGTCCTGGGGATCTCGTTCCTTGCTCAGGGCCTCGTCACGGGGGACGGGCGCTGGCTCGTGCTCGGTCGCCGCCTCGTGTTCGTCGTGGCCGCCGGCGCCGTGATCGCGGTGATCGCGATGGAGTGGGCGCTGATCACCCATGACTTCTCGCTCGAGTACGTGGCCAACAACAACGCTCGCGGGACCCCGTTGCTGTACACCATCGCCGGGTTGTGGGCCGCGCTCGAGGGTTCGATCCTGTTGTGGACGCTCGTGCTCGCGGGATTCCTGGTGTTCGTGGTCCGTCGGTTCCGGTCCCGGGCCACCGATCCGCTCGTCGGGTGGGCGACGCTCGTGATGCTGGTCGTGGCGCTGTTCTTCTTCGCGCTCATGCTCACGCACGACGCGAATCCGTTCAAGACGCTCGCCGTCGTGCCCGCCGACGGACGGGGACCCAACCCTCTGCTCCAGAACCACCCCCTCATGGCGTTCCATCCGCCGATGCTCTATCTCGGCTACGTGGGATTCACCGTGCCGTTCGCGTTCGCGATCGCGGCGCTGATCACCGGGCGTTTCGGTGAGGGCTGGCTGGCTGACACGCGTCGCGCGACCCTCGTGGCTTGGGGCTTCCTCTCGGTCGGGATCGTCCTCGGCGCGTGGTGGAGCTACGAGGTGCTCGGTTGGGGCGGCTACTGGGCGTGGGACCCGGTCGAGAACGCGTCGCTGTTGCCGTGGCTCACGGGCACGGCGTTCATCCACTCGGTGATCGTCCAGGAGCGCCGCGGGATGCTGCGAGTCTGGAACCTCTCGCTCGTCATCGCCACGTTCTGTCTCACGATCTTGGGGACGTTCCTCACCCGCAGCGGGGTGCTCAACTCGGTCCACTCGTTCACCGAATCCGACGTCGGGCCCTGGCTCCTCGGCTTCCTCGCGTTCGTCGCTGCCGTTGGCATCGGCCTGATCGCATGGCGCGGCGACCGACTGCGCGGACCCGGGCGAATCGACTCGCCGGTGTCGCGCGAGACGGCATTCCTCGCCAACAACCTGGCATTCGCCGGACTCGCGTTCGTGGTGCTCCTCGGCACCGTGTACCCGCTCCTGGCCGAGGTGCTCCAGGGGCGACAGGTCTCCGTAGGGGAGCCGTACTTCAACCGCATGGCTACCCCCATCGGGCTCGTGCTGCTGTTCCTGATGGCGGCGGCGCCGGCGCTTCCCTGGCGGACCACGAGCGCCGACGCGCTCCGTCGTCGCTTGATCGTGCCGGCCTGGGCCGGTGCGATCACGATGGTGCTCACGTTGGCCGCCGGAACCGAGGACGTGGCCGCGGTCATCACCTTCGGGCTGGCGGCGTTCGCGCTCGCAGGGATCGCTCGCCAGTTCGCCGTGGGGATTCGGACTCGGGGACAGGCCCAAGGAGAATCGCTCGGCGCGGCAGCGCTGCGAACCGTCACCGGCAACCCGCGCCTGTACGGAGGGCTCGTGGTGCACGTCGGGGTCGTGCTGATCGCGGTCGCGCTGGCGTCGTCCGGTGCGTTCTCGACCGCCCGTGAGGTCCGCCTCGACCGAGGAGAGTCCGCGACGGTCAGGGGCTACACGGTGACCTACCTGGGCTCCGACGTGACCACATCGTCCCAGAAGCGCACGATCACCGCGCGGGTGGGTATCGAGCGCGGGGGCAGCGATCTCGGCGTGTACGCACCCGCAGTGTCGATCTTTCCCAATGCGACCACATCGATCGGCACGCCGTCGGTGCGCACCGGACTGTTGCGCGACATCTACCTGACGATCATCTCGTCGCCGGCCGAAGGCGGGCAAGTGACGTTGCGTGTGGCCGTCAACCCGATGGTGCTCTGGCTCTGGGTGGGCGGTGGGGTCCTCGCGCTGGGAACGCTGGTGGCGTTGGCCCCCAGCCTCCGACGTCGCGGCCGAGCGCCGGCTTCCCTCGATGCCGGGCCGGGCGATTTGGTTCCACCCCAGGTCGAGCAGTCCGAGGCGGTGCCTGTATGAGGCATCCCACCCGTTGGGCCGGTGCGGGCATCGGAGCGGTGGTGGCCGCGGTGAGCATCGTGCTGGCCGTGCAAGTGGGCAGCGACTCGCAGCGGGAGTCGTCGACCAACCAGCTCGTGGGACGCGATGCGCCCGCGATTGCATTGCGATCCTTCGACGGCGAGCCCATCACGGACGATGAGCTGTCGGGCCGCGCCGTCATCGTCAACTTCTGGAACTCCTGGTGCATCCCGTGCCGCGACGAGCTCCCGGCCCTGAAAGCGTTCTTCGCACGCCACGGTGACGATCCCGACTTCGTGCTCCTCGGAATCGTGCGGGACGACTCGGCCAGTGCTGCCGAGCGGTATGCGGTCGCGGAGCAGATGGACTGGCTGCTGGCCGTCGATCCGGATTCACGCGCCGCGCTCGACTTCGGCACCCGAGGCCAACCCGAGACGTTTGCCATCTCACCCCGTGGTCAGATCGTGGGGTTCCATCTCGGGCCCGCCAGCCTCGCCGCGCTGGAGGAGTTGTTGCTCGCAGCTCGAAGCGGGCGATGAGGACGATGAGCGCACGACTGGTCTCGTGGGCCGCGCTGGGTGTGATCGTGGTGGGTGCGCTCGTCTGGGCCGCATGGCCGGACGGGGGCGCGTCGGCTCCGGCGCGGGCGAGGGCGCTCGCCGCCGAGTTGCGCTGTCCGGATTGTGAGGGCCTGTCGGTGGCCGACTCGTTCACCACCTCCGGGCGCGCGATCCGGCGCGACATCGCGCGCCGCATCGAGGCCGGGCAGTCTGACGCCCGGATCCGGCGTGCCTACGTCGAGCGCTACGGCGAATCCATCTTGCTCAATCCCCAAGGCGGCGGCCTGGGTGTCCTCGTCTGGGGGCTGCCCGCGATCGTGCTGATCCTCGGTGGCGCGGGCGTGGCCTGGTCGGTGCTGCGTTGGCGCCACCAGGCCGCGGCGCCCGTCACCGATGCCGACGAGGCGCTCGTCGCACGAGCCCGGGAGCGAGGGTGAGCGGCGAGGAGGAGCGAGTGCGGCTCGAGGCCGAACGCGACTTCCTGCTCGCGTCGCTCGACGATCTCGATGTAGAGCGGGCCGCAGGCGAGATCGACGAGGAGAGTCATGCCCGGCTGCACGCCGACTACACCGCGCGTGCCGCGGCCGCGATCCGGGCGTTGCGCGACGGTGTGGATACGCAGCCGGCCAGGCCTCGCGTCGTGTGGCGTCGTCGGGTCGCGATCGGGATCGCGGTGGTGGTGTTCGCGGGGGGCGCCGGGTTCGGGCTTGCCGCCGCACTCGGCGCCCGACTGCCGGGCGAGACCTCGTCGGGGAACACCGCGACGCGCCCCGAGCCGCAGTCCATCGGCCAACGCCGTCGAACGTTGGAGCGGGCGCTGGCGGTGGACCCTTCCGATGTTCCGACCCGACTGCTGCTCGCCCAGCTGCTCGAGGCCGACGGCGACCTCGCGGATGCGCTCGCGCACTACGACGAGGTCGTGCGCCTGGACCCGACGAACGCGGTGGCTCACGCGCAAGCAGGGCGCATCCTCTACCTGAGTGCCCAGGCGGTGGTCGCCTCCGCACCCGCAGAGGCAGCCGATCTCGTCGACGCCTCGATCACTCGCCTCGACCGAGCTGTTGATCTCGATCCCCAGTACGCCGATGCCCGCTTCTTTCGTGCCATCGTTCGGGCCAACGAGTACGGCGACTTTGCCGGTGCCCAGTCCGATCTCCAGCGTTATCTCCTGCTCGCTCCCCAGGGCACGTTCGTGGAGCAGGCGCGCGATCTCCTCGCCGACGTCACTAACGCCCTCGAACCCACTACCCCAACGACCAGGAAATGAGGCCATGACCGCACCCCCCGAGCACCAGATCGACAACGCCAAGATGTACCGAGCGACGATCACCACCGATCGGGGCGCGATCGTCATGGACCTTGACCCGCAGCTCGCGCCGATGACCGTCAACAACTTCGTGGCGCTCGCCCGTCAGGGCTACTACGACGGCTTGACCTTTCACCGGGTCGTGCCCGAGTTCGTGGTCCAGGCCGGCTGTCCCGAAGGCACCGGGCGGGGAGGGCCCGGGTACCGGTTCGCCGACGAGCCCGTACGGGGCGAGTACGCCCTGGGCGCGGTGGCGATGGCCAACGCTGGTCCCGGCACCAACGGCTCGCAGTTCTTCGTGTGCATCGACGACTGCACCACGAAGCTGGCCAAGTCGTACAACCTCTTCGGTCACGTCTCCGAGGGCGTGGACGTGGCCCGAGCGATCGAAGTGGGCGACGTCATGCGGTCGGTGGCGGTCGAGGAGCGCGACCGGCAATGACCGTCGATCTCGGATGGTTCGGGCCCGACAGCGTCGCCTGGCGGATCCACTCCGATCCGGCGATGCTCGCCGGGGGACTGCGCGCGCTGCTGGTACAGGCGCTCGAGCCCCGAGCCATGGCCGGTGTCGATCAGCACAGCGCGTATCGCAGCGATCCGTGGGGGCGCCTGCAGCGGACCACCGAGTTCGTGCTCCTCACGACCTTCGCCGAGAGCGCGGACGCCGAGGAGGCGTGCGCCAATGTCCGCCGTGTGCACGAGCACGTGCGAGGTGTCGATCCGGTGACCGGTCGTCACTACGCGGCCAGCGATCCCGATCTCTTGCTGTGGATCCACGCGGTCGAGGTCGACTCGTTCGTCGTGGCCTATCGGGCGTATGCGGGCCGGCTCTCCGGGGAGGATGCCGACCGCTACGTGACGGAGATGGTGCGCGTGGCCGAGGCGGTCGAGCTCCCTACGGGGATGGCGCCCCGCACGATGGGCGAGTTGCGTGAGTACCTCGACTCGGTTCCGCTCGAGATGTCACCCGCGGCGCGCGAGGGCATGCGCACCATCCTCTGGCCGCCGATGCCGCTGGCGCTGCGCCCGCTGTGGTTGATCCCGGCGGCGGCGGCGGTCGCGATCCTGCCCCGCGACGCACGTCAGATGTACGGGTTGCCCTGGCCCGCGCCGGCCACCCTTCCCCTGCGCGCCCAGGTGTATGCGCTCACGCGCCTCATGAAGCTGATGCTCCCGCGCGCGCCCATCATCCGCGCGGCCCACACTCGCGCCGAGCACGCCGCGTGACGAGCTCCTGAGGACGCCAGGGGTAGCCTCGAACGACACCGCCGCCGTGTTCCCGGAGAGTGCGTCCCATGCCCGACGAGCAGCCCGACGAGCAGGAAGCCCCGACCACCCCGGTGGGGCTCGTCGAAGCGCTGTACCAGCGCCTTCCTGATCGTGTGGCGCTCGCCCGCGAACGCCTCGGTCGAGGTCTCACCTTCGCCGAGAAGGTGCTGATCGGGCACGCGGACGACCCAGCCACCGTCGGTCTCGATCGGGGCGTGGATTACGCCGACTACCGCCCCGACCGGGTCGCGATGCAGGATGCCACCGCGCAGATGGCGCTGCTCCAGTTCATGACCGCGGGCCTGCCCCGCGTCGCCGTGCCCACCACGGTGCACTGCGACCACCTCATCCAGGCTCGTGTGGGCGCCGAGCACGATCTCGCCGACGCGCTCGACGAGAACTCCGAGGTCTACGACTTCCTCCGCACCGTGTCGGCCAAGTACGGCATCGGGTTCTGGAAGCCGGGCTCGGGGATCATCCACCAGGTCGTGCTCGAGCAGTACGCGTTCCCCGGAGCCATGATGATCGGCACCGACAGCCACACGCCCAACGCCGGCGGTCTCGGCGTGGTCGCGATCGGCGTGGGCGGCGCCGACGCGGTCGATGTGATGGCGGGCTGGCCCTTCAACACCAGGGTGCCTCGACTCATCGGCGTGCGGCTGACGGGTCACTTGTCGGGATGGGCCGCGGCCAAGGACGTGATTCTTCGCGTCGCGGGAATCCTCACCGTGAAGGGTGGGACCGGAGCCATCGTGGAGTACTTCGGGCCCGGCACCGAATCGATCTCGGCCACCGGCAAGGCGACCATCTGCAACATGGGAGCCGAGATCGGCGCGACGTGCTCGGTGTTCCCCCATGACGAGCGGGGGACGCTCTACCTGAAGGCCACGGGACGCGAGGCCGTGGCCGGGCTCGCCGATCAGCACGCGGAGTTCCTGCGGGCCGACGCCGATGTCGACGACGACCCCGAGCGATACTTCGACCGGGTCATCGAGATCGACCTCGACGACCTCGAGCCCCACGTCGTGGGTCCTCATACGCCTGACCTGGACCGACCGATTCACGAGTTGACGCGCGTTGCCGCGTCAGAGGGATACCCCCTCGACATCTCGGCTGCCCTCGTCGGGTCGTGTACGAACTCGTCGTACGAGGACATCGGGCGCGCCGCCCACGTCGCGCGTCAGGCGCGGGCGGCGGGTCTGAGCGTCAGGACGCCGCTGCTCGTCACGCCCGGTTCGGAGCAGGTTCGGGCAACGATCGAGCGCGACGGATTGTTGGACGATCTCGAGGCTATTGGCGCGACGGTGCTGGCCAACGCGTGTGGTCCTTGCATCGGGCAGTGGAAGCGTGACGACATCGTCAAGGGTGAGCGCAACACCATCGTCTCGTCGTTCAACCGGAACTTCCCGGCCCGCAATGACGGCAACACCGCGACGCTCTCGTTCATCGCTTCCCCCGAGACCGTGGTTGCGATGGCCCTCACCGGCCGCCTCGATCACGACTTCGTCCGCGAGCCGATCGAGCGTCCTGACGGCTCGAGCACGTTGCTGGAGCCCCCGACGGCCGACGAGCTCCCGGCCCAGGGCTTCGACCCGGGCGAGCTGGGGTTCCTCGAGCCCGCCGCGGACGGCTCGAACGTGGAGGTGATCGTGCAGCCCGGCTCCGAGCGGCTCGAGCTGCTCGAGCCGTTCCCGGCGTGGGACGGCGAGGACTACCTCGGGCTCCGGGTGCTGATGAAGGCCGTCGGCAAGTGCACGACCGACCACATCTCACCGGCCGGCAGTTGGCTCCGCTACCGCGGGCACCTCACGAACATCTCCAAGAACCTGTTCACCGGCGTGAACAACGCGTTCGCGCTGGACGAGCCCGGGATCGGTGTGGATGCTCGCGACGGGAGCATTGTGGGTTTACCGGACCTCGCCCGGGCGTACAAGGAGTCGGGGATCGCCTGGGTGGCCGTAGGCGACGAGAACTACGGCGAGGGCTCGTCGCGCGAGCATGCCGCGATGGAGCCTCGGGCCATGGGCGGTCGGGCGATCATCGTGCGGTCGTTCGCGCGCATCCACGAGGCCAACCTCAAGAAGCAGGGCATCCTGGCCCTCACGTTCGCCAACTCCGCCGACTACGAGCGCATCCTCGTGGACGACACCATCGACATCGTCGGTCTGCGCGAGCTGGCGCCGGGACGGCCGGTGTCCGTGCGCATCCACCACGCCAACGGCCGGACCGACGAGATCGAGACCACGCACACCATGTCGCCGGAGCACATCGAGTGGTTCCGGGCCGGATCGGCCCTCAACGTGCTGCGAGCGCAGCACCGGGGGTGAGTGAGTGCACCTCGGCCGGCGTGGGCGTGCCGGAGTTGCCGCGCTCGTGGTCGTGGGCGTGGTGGCGGCGCTCGTGGTGCTGTTGGACGGCGACGATCGCAAGGGCACCCGAGCCGTGTCCACGCCGGGATCCGTCACCTCCACGACGGGCCCGTCCGACGACGTGGTGGTCACGATCATCTGCATCACGCCCCGGGAGGCCGCCGAGAACCTCGTCGAATCCTGGCGCGGTGGATCTCGTGCCGCCGCGGGACGGTGCGCGACGAGCGCGGCGGTGTCGCAGCTCTTCGAGGCCGGCGGCGGCGGCGACGGAGGCGACGACGACGGTGCCACCTGGACGTTCCAGGGCTGTCAGGACGGCCCCGCGCCCGTGACGTGCTCGTACTCCCACCACGGCGGTACGGCGACCCTCACGGTGACCGGCAGTGAGGATGCCGGATTCGTGGTCGAGGAGCTGGTGCTCGTATCCGGTTGATCAGCCCCGGGTGATCAGC
>CAZCYE010000004.1:0-35270 GCA_964502775.1 uncultured Bifidobacteriaceae bacterium
GATCGTCGGCCTCGCGATCACGATCGTGATCCTACGGATCACCTGGCAGGCGTGGGGCACCATCCGCACCGGCTCTACCCAGGCCACTTGACGCGACTGAGGGCTAGTTGTCTGGCTGTTCGTTGCCCGACCGCTCCGTTCAACCAGTTCGTTGGGCGACGCCGCCGAGTGCCTCAACCAGCTCCTCGCCGCCCGCGTACGGATCGGGTCGCAGCTTGAAGGGCTCCCCGGCCCGGTCGAGCACGAGGACAGCCAGGCCCGTGCCAGTCACACGGGATGTCTTTGGTCGCCACTCTCTGACGTGAACCTGCTCACGAGGGAACTCACCTTCCACGGCGCGCGGCTGGGACTTTGAGAGGCCGAGGCGAAGGAAGATCACGCGCCGGTTCGTCACAACGACCGTGTAGGCGCGCATCCAGAGAAATTGGATGAGGCCGACGAGGGGGTACACGGGCGTCGTCAAGGCCTTGGCGAGTATGGCCACAATCTTCTCGTCCGGTTGCAAGTGCGGCCTTAGGTACTCCTCGGCTTCACTCCTGAACCGGTCACGGGTAGCGCGTGCCGCCCGCTCGACTCGACTGAGCCCACCCTCATCGGCCATCGGGCAGGATCGTACGCCAAAGCCGAGCGGCGGGTGCCCGAGTGCTGGGGACCCCCGCGCTCGTACACTGCACCCGTGTCCCGGACGCGCTCGGACGTAGGGAGTAGCACGCGGCACCGAGTCGCCCGGCGTGTGGTTCGTGTCCTGTTGTTGGTCGTCGTCGCGTGGGTCGTCAGTTCCGTGGTGCTTCTCTGGATCGCCCGCGATCGGGCGATCGACGGGATCGAACGACTGGAGCGAGCTGCGGACCGCCTCTCCTCGGATGCCCTCCTGCGTGGGAAGGGGGAGGATGCGCTCCGCGCTGCGGCGCGCGACTTCGACTCCGCTCACGATCTCGCGGGCCATGCGATCCTCGCTCCTTGGTCCGTGGTTCCCCTACTCGGACAGAACGCCGATTCGGTCGCGGTGCTCACGAGCGCTGCGGCGGATGTCGCGCGGATCGGCGAGCGCGCGTCGGCCGAGAGCCGCGACGTGCTACGGCAGTCCCCGGCGACCGGCGCGGCTCGCATCGCCATGCTCGACCAGCTCGAGGGCGTGCTTGACCGGGCGGACCGCCGTCTGGCGCGGCTCGACCTCGGGCCAGACTTCCTGCTCCTTCCGCCGTTGGCCGATGCTCGCGACCGGTTCCGGGAGCGCCTTCAGGAGCTGCGCCAAACCGTCGTCGATGCACGATCGCTCGCCGAGGGCGCGCAGCGCCTGCTCACCGGACCCCGACGGTATCTCGTGCTCGCGGCCAACAACGCAGAGATGCGGGCGGGATCGGGCATGCTTCTCTCGGCCGGGGTCGCCGAGTTCGCCGATGGGCAGGTGACGGTCGGGCCCTTCGAGTCGACGACGCTCATCGATGTCCCGGCCGGCGCGGTAACACTTCAACCGGCGGTCGAGGAGCTGTGGGGCTGGCTCGATCCTGAGCAACACTTCTGGGCTCTCGCGACGACGCCACGGTTCGATGTGACCGCGTCGATCGCCGCAGAGATGTGGGAGGCGGCCAAAGGTCAGCGTGTCGACGGAGTACTCGTGGTCGACCCGGTGGCGCTGGGGGAGGTGCTCGACGCCCAAGGGCCCGTGACGGTCGGGCCGAGCACGCTCTCGGCCGGTGACGTGGTGTCGTACCTCTTGCTCGAACAGTACGAGCTGCTCGGCCAGGGCGACGTGCTGACCTCGGCCTCTGAGCAGCAGGTCCGGCGCGACCAGCTGAGCGCGGTCGCCGGGACCGTCGTGAGCACCCTCTCGGACCGGCCATGGGAGAGCTCTCGGCTCGCGCAAGGACTCGGGCAGGCGGCGCGGGGGCGCCATGTGCTCGCCTGGGCTCGCGACCCAGTCGAGCAGCGCGCATGGGAGGCCGGCGGGATCGCGGGCGAGCTCGAGGACGCATCGCTCTCGGTATCGCTCATGAACTTCGGGGGCAACAAGCTCGACCAGTTCATGGCGGTGCGGGCCCGTCTGCGCGTGGTCGAAGACGGAGAGCAGTCGGTCGTCACCGTTCGCCTCAGGATCCGCAACGACGCCCCTCCGGGACTGCCCACGTACGTGGCGGGACCGCATCCCGACAGTGGGGTGGGCGAAGGCGTCTACCAGGGGATCGTTGCCGTCAACGTGCCCGGCGTGGCATCACTCCCCGAAGTCGACGGACCCGGCGAAACAGTGGTCGCCGGTATCGACGGGCCGACGAAGATCGTGGCCCAGGGGTACTTGCAGATCGCCCGGGGTGAGGAGGCGACGGTGCGGGTGCGCTTCCGCCTTCCGGAGGGGAGCCGGGCCCTCGACGTCGAGCCGTCGGCCCGGGTTCCGCCGATCACGTGGCGTCATGGCTCGGCCCGGTGGGAGGACCGGTCTCGCCACAGCGTGGAGTGGTGAAGCTTTGCTCAATAGCCACTCTAGGTGGTAGCTTGCCCGCTGCGGCGTCGCAGGCGCCGACGGTGGGGACCGCGGGCTGGAACGGGGCTCCCATGGGTTCGGGCACCCGTGCGTTGGGTAGTGGCTCACTGAGCGGCTACCCCGTTGGGGAGGGGAGGCAGAAGATGGGCTTGCGACCTGTGCGACTGGGCTGTCGGCTGCTCGCGTCGGTGGGGGCGATCTCAGCGGTGGTATTGCTACCGGCGGCGGCATGGGCTCAGAGCGACTATCCAACTCCGAGTACTACCCCGCCAAGCACCGATTGCGTACTCGACGAATCTGGTGCCGAGGTGTGCGGAACGGCGGCAACACGCCTGCCCGCTACCGGCACCAACATTGAGGCGATCGCCGCGATCGGTGCCGCGACCACGGTAGGCGGTCTGGCGCTCGTGGCTCTCGGCCGCCGGGCTCGGGCCAACACCTGAGCGCATTCGCCAGAGCCATGGTCGCCACCCAGGACTTCGAGGTTGAACGCGGCGTCGCGACGGCTGACCAGTATCAGTTGGAACCGCGTCTCCTACGGCCGCGCCTGGTTGTGGACAACGCTTTTCCCCGGGCCGAGACGCGGTGGCTGCGTTGGCTCCTGGTTGGCGTCGACACCTTCGGCATCGCCTTCGGTTGGGGAGCCAGCGTGCTCGTGGGCTCTCGGGCGGCGGTGGGTACCTCGATGGTCGCCTTCGCCACGGGCCTCATCGTCACCATCGCCGCGATCGCGCTCCAGCGGCTGTACCTCGCACGCGTCTCTTGCGTGCGCAGCGTGGAGCTCGAGCGGCTCGCGCATGCGGCCGTCGCGGGAGCCTTCGCCGTATATGGCACGAGCGGCGCCATCGGATCCGGGGTGTCGGCGCTCGATGCCAGCGCCGCGGGAGCCCTCACATTCCTGCTTCTTGCCACTGGACGCTCGTTCTACGACGCGTGGTTGAAGATCGCCCGTTCGCGGGGCAGATTTCTAAGGAGCATGGTGGTGGTCGGCGCGAATGCGGAGGGCGCGCATCTCGTTCGTCTGCTCGATGTCCACCCCGAGCTCGGCTTCCGCGTTCGCGGCATCATTGGTCGCGCGGACGGGCACGAGAGACCGGACGGCGTCCCCGTGGTCGGCGAGGTGGCCCAGGTCGTCGACGCGGTACGCAGTACGGGCGCGACCGGCGTGATGATCGCTTCGAGCGCGCTCACAGCTCAGGAGCTGAACACTGTGACTCGCGAGCTGCTCCTCGAGGGCGTGCATGTTCACGTTTCGATCGGACTCAAGGGGATCTCCACCCAGCGGCTGCGCCCGTTGCCGTTCGCCCGTGAACCGCTCTTCTACGTAGAGCGGTTAGCTCTGTCGCGTTGGCAGGCGACACTCAAGCGCGCGATCGATCTAGCGCTCGCAGTGACAGTCGCGGTCCTGACGCTACCGTTGCTCATCGTTACCGCGCTCGCGATCAAGCTCGAGGACCGCGGCCGGGTGTTCTTCCTCCAGGAGCGGGTGGGGCGCGATGGGCGTCATTTCACGATGTGGAAGTTCCGTACGATGGCGCCCGATGCCGACGCGCGCGCGGGTGAGCTATGCGCACACAACAACCGCTCCGGCGGGCCGCTGTTCAAGATGGACGACGACCCTCGCCAAACACGGGTCGGACGGGTGCTCGAGACGCTCAGCATCGATGAGCTGCCGCAGTTGTGGAATGTACTCCGGGGCAACATGAGCCTCGTGGGGCCCCGTCCTGGGCTTCCCGAGGAGATCGAGCAATTTGAGGAGGAGCTGCTCGTCCGCCTCAGTGTGCCGCCGGGCGTGACTGGTCTCTGGCAGGCGGAAGCTCGTGACAATCCACGCTTTGATGCTTACTGCCGGCTCGACCTGTTTTATGTGGAGAACTGGTCGCTGGCGTTCGATCTCTCGATCATCCTCGCGACCTTGCGGTCGCTCGTCGTGCGCGTGGTGCACTCGATCTGGCGGCATCCAGCCTCCGGCGCGCGGGCAGGCGCGACCGGCAGTCGTCCTGAGACAACGAGCGCGTAATGGCGGCACGCAGTGCCGCTCTGGACGCTCGAACGCGCGACGGGAGCGCCGGTCCGGACGTTTGGCCACTCACACGGGTCACGATCGGTGGGATGGCGTGTGACCTCGTCGAACGGGCGGACGCCGAGGTTCTCTTACGCGAGGCCGTTGCCGGAAGGATGCGCTTCCCGCTGCTCCTCGCTTCCGTGAACCTCCAGAAGGTGTTCCAGTTCGGCCGCGGCCGCCCTGCGGAGGGGTTCTTCGACAGGGCTCGTCATGGTGAGCGGTGGTTGGCACTGGTCGACGGCGCGCCGGTCGCCGCGCAGGCCCGCCGGCTCACGGGCCGGGTGTGGCCGCGTCTCGCCGGGTCTGATCTGCTGCCGTGGATGCTCGACGCCGCGGCGGAGGCCGGCGCCCGGGTTGGGTTCGTCGGTGGGCAGGAGTCGACCCATGAGCGCTTCCGCCGATTGCAGCCGCACCGCTGGCCCGACCTGCAGGTGTCGGGTGCTTGGCCCGTCCCGGCCGCCGAGATCGTGGCGCAAAGCAGCGCGATTGCACGCGAGGTGGCCGCCTCGCGTACGGACGTGCTCTTCGCGGCGCTGACCCCGCACGGAGAGGCGTGGCTCGACGAGTGGGTGGATGACAGCGGGGTGAGGGTTGGAGCGGCTTTCGGTGCCGCTCTCGAGATGCTCGTGGGCGAACGGCGGCGCTCCCCAATCTGGATGCGCCGGCTGGGCCTGGAGTGGTTGTGGCGATTCGTCCACGAACCAAGGCGGCTCGGGCGCCGCTACCTTCTGGACGGCCCGCGCGCGTACGCGCTTGTCCGCCGCGCGTCGAGCCGGGGTCCAGGCGCGCACGTGGTAACGCGGTGATGCCGGCGTAAGGCACGCCCGCGCTGGCGGCCCCCCTTCATGGACGATCTTGTGCGCTGGGGATTATCGTCACCCGCGTGCGTCGTATAGGGATTGTGCACCAGTACGACCCGCGTCAGCTCGTTCCCGGCGGAATCGACACATTGATCGATGGGATCATCCGGTACGCGCCGCTGGGATACACCCCGGTCGTCATCGGAGCTGACCGATGCGGTGATGGAGCCACTGCGCTCGGCGAGTTGATTTGGCTCGATGTCGGCGGTAGGGATGTGGGATTCCTCCCGGTGACGAGGCTTGGCGCCACTGGCCGCGTTGGTCGTGTCCCGGAGACGTTGAAGCTCGCGGTCGGCCTTGCCCAGTTCCGTCAGGCCGTTCGTGAGGCAGTCGACGAGCTCCAGGTGCATCGACCCGACACGGGCCTCGTGACGAGCAGGCTCTTCCCCGGCCTTTCCCGGGTGCAATGCGTGCACGGACCACCCCACGCGCTCCAGCACCGTCCCGCCTCGTACCTGACTCATCTGCGGTGGCTGATGCCTGCGGTCGATCGTGGCGCCGTGCGTCGAGCGGCTTGGACATTCGTCTTCAGCCGCGCCGGGGCTGAACGACTGCGGGCCGTGAGCCCGAATGTCTCGAACGTCACGTCTTGGTACGACCCCGCAGTCACCAGGACGCGGTTGGCGCCCCGGCGGGACGGTCTGATCCGCGCGTTGTGGGTCGGCCGCCTCGTACCGGAGAAGGACCCGATGCTGGCCGTAGGGGCGTTGCGCGCGTTCGTGAGCGGGACGCCAGGACCCGCAGCCTCGGAGGCGACGATCGCCGGTAACGGCGTCATGCTGGCTCAGGTTCAGGATGCGATCGCCGACGAGCCCCGCATCCGGTGCCCCGGCCCGATGGACCGTGACGAAGTCGCGGAGGCCATGGCCGACGCCGACGTGGTGCTCCTGACGTCGGCGGGAACCTCGGAGGACGCCTTCGAGGGCAGCCCCACCACGATGTGGGAGGCCCTGGCCGCCGGAACCCCCGTCGTCTGCACGGAGGGGAGCGACTCGGACCTACGGATCGTCGACGGCATGAACGGCTACCGGGTGCGCGAGCGATCCGCACAGGGGCTGGCGTCCGCGATGAACTCCGCGCTCGGTCTCTCCCGCGCCGAGTGCGCTCGCTCCGTTGCCGACCTTGCCGCGCCCTCGATCGTGCCGAGGCTCTTCGAATCAGCGGCGCGCTGACCGATGGTCAGTCGTGCCCGGTGAGCGGACCCCTTCCGCGCTCGCGGTGGGCGCGGCCCACGAGGTCCTGGTACAGCGACGCGAACGCAGGGGCACGCGACGCCCAGGACAAGCTTCGGACCCGGTCGATCGCTCGCGTGCGATCGTATGTCTTGCGGGCCGAACGCACCGCGGCTACCACCGCAGGCGAGTCTCCGAAGTCGACGAGTCGAACGTCGGTACCGGTGGAGATCGAGCGATACGGGGCGATATCCGCCGCGACCACGGGACGGCCCGTTGCCATCGCCTCGACCAAGGTGATCCCGAACCCCTCGGCCAGGCTTGGCAGCACGATCACCGAGCTCGCCTGGATCTCTTCGAGCAGAGACGCCTGCTCGAGCCCGCCGGTGAAGCGGGCCGGCAGCCCTCCGAACTCGCGACGCAGCCGGCGCAGGTCACGGGAGGCGCCCGAACCAACCACCACGAGCTGCAGCGCGCGGTCGAGCCGCAATGCGTCCGCCAATCGCTCGATCGCCTTGTTTCGCGCGAGCCGGCCGAAGTACAGGAGAGGGCCGTCAGGCCGGTGGCGTGAAGCGGCGAGCTGGAGAAAGGGCTCGACCTCAACCGGGTTCTCGAGAACGCGCACATTGGGGAGGCTGGCAACCGCATCGAGATCGGTTTCCGAGCTCGCGACCACGGCGTCCAACGAGCGCAGTGTCGGCAGGTACACGGCCCACCACGCGAGGCGCTTGATGGCCCGATATCGCCCGGTGTGGAAGATCAACCCGTGCGTGGAGAGCAGCGACGGCTTCGAGCGCAGCTCCGGTACTCGTCGGCGCAGGTCGAGGCCGAAGCGCAGGTCGTGGTGATGCACGAGGTCCGCCCACTCGAGCGCGGCGCGCAGCTCCCCGCCGATACGCCCGACGAACTGGAGACGCTCGGGTCCGAACGACCGCACCCGCAGCACCGGCATACGGGCTTCGGGACCGAAGCTGTCGGCAACCCGATCGGAGCACACGACGCGCGAATGGATGCCCCATGGCTCGAGGTGGGCGGCGAGGGCCGCGATGAAGCTCTCGGTTCCGCCGACGGTCGGGTGGAAGTTGCGGGAGAGATGAACGACGTTCAGCGCGCGGCTCAGGACTCGAGCGCCGGGAGTCCGGGCTCGGTGGCCGGCGCGGCACTGGTTCGATTCGACGGAGGAAGGACTCCCCGTCCACGAGAGCCGGCGACGCCCCGCGACTTGGCGACTTTGGCCGCTCGCCACCGTATCCGGCGAGGGCGACGACCACTCGTCAACAGGAGCACGATGCTCGCCAGCATAAGAGAGACGACGAATGCCGTGACGGCGTAGCGTACGATCTCCGCGGTCCGGCTCACCTCCTTCGACGTGAGCGAGCTCACGAGCGAGGGTCGGGTCGCGTTCGCGAGCTGGAGCTCAGCAGTCGCAACATCGGCGAGTACCTCGTCCAGGGCGACCCTGGAGGCATCCCGCTGCGCCTCCAGCGCCGCGTGCTGGGAACTCCCATCCGCTCCGTTCGCCTGCTCGTACTGCTCGAGCGCGGACGAGTCCTGCTCGTAGTCGGAACGCGCCGCGCCGACGGCGTCCCCGGCACGCTCAAGGTATCGGTCGGCGAGGCTGGTGAGCGCGGTACGGGCCGCGACTCGAGCGACGTCCGTCGCGAGGTCGCGATCGGTCGAGAGGTACGTCACACGCACGTTCGCGCTTTCGCCCACTCGAGAGGAGCGGAGCTCATCGCTCACCTCTTCCCGCGAAATGTCGGTAGCTCGCGCTGTGGCGTGCGCCACAGCCGGGAGCTTCAACTCGGCCTCGTAGTTGTCCGCGATAGGTCCGAGTACGTAGTCCGGTAAGTCGGCACCGGCGACCAAGCTCACGAACGTGATCGCGCGTCCCCGGTATGTGACAGGTTCGCGGTAGCGAACATAACCCGCGGCTCCGGCGGCAATGAGAGCGATGAGGAGCGCAGTGACAATGCCTCCCCAGCTCGGACGGTAGCGAACGAAAGTGGATATCTCCATGGTGTACCGCGCGCGCTAGACCGCCGAGCTTGGCGAGTGCGCTACGGTACCATCGCGTTCGTGGGCGCTCACGGCATCGGTGTGCACGATCGGGCGCGACCACCGGTGCCCCGGGTACTCTCGTTCGGTTCGCTCGTAGCCTTCGCCCTGTTGTTGATGATCGCCGCGACCACGATCACGTGGATCGTCGCTGGTCTCGACACAGACAAGCTTGTTCTCCTCGCAGGTGGCGCCGTCGCCGCCGGTTTGGTGCTCCTCGCGTCGTGGCGGTTCTGGTGGTTGCTACTCCTTCTCTTTGCCGTGCGCGCGAGCCTGGACGCGCTCAAGCCCTCCGAGATCGGCGGATCCGGCCTCGAGGCTGGCACCATCGTGGGCGCGGTCTTCCTGATCAGCGCTACGGCGTGGCTATGGGTGCAGTGGCGGAGCGGAAACCTCATGCCTGTCTCCCGCGCCGGGATCGCGCTGCTTGCTCTGGCGGGTGCACTCGTTCTCTCATCGCTGGGCGCCGAGCAGATCGCCAATAGTCTCCAATCATCCCTCAAATTCGTCGCTATCGCAGTGATGTTCATCGTCCTGGAGCAGACCTTCCTCGTACACCCGGAGCGGATCGCGGGGGCGCTGGCCGCGGTCCTCGTGTCGCTCGTAGTTCCCGCGATCGTTGGCATCAGCGAAGCAATCTCCAGCGGACTTCCCGAGAGCGGCGTCGACGTCTCTCGAATTCGCTCCACGTTCGTGCACGCCAACGTCTTCGCTTCGTATCTTGTGGTGATCGGGTTGCTCGCCATCACACTAATCCCGTATCTACCTCGATGGCGAGTCGCGCTGGTGGCGATCGTAGTTGTCACGGTGCCAATGCTGCTGTTGACGTACGCGCGCGGTGCCTGGATCGCCTTCTATCTCGGGGTCGTGCTGATCGGCCTTGCCCAGAGCAGGATCCTTCTCGTGCTCATCGCCGCGGTCACGATCGTGGCAGTTCTTGCGGTTCCATCGGTGTCGACGCGTCTCAGCGACCTCAACTTGGCCGAGGATACTCGGGGCAACCAGCAGGCGAACTCGGCAGAGTGGCGCGTCGATTACTGGGCCAACGTGCTCCCTTTGGTCGGCGAGAACCCGGTCACCGGCATCGGCACTGACATGATCCGACGGACCGCTGACTACCGCCTTCCCGCGCACAGCGTCTTCGTCGACGTCATCGTTGAGGCCGGCGCGCTCGGGGTCGCGACCCTCATCGCGGCAGTCGTCACGATGTGGGCAGCGTTGCGCCGCGCCGCTCGCCTGCTCCGCGACCGCCTCGGGCGAGGCATCACCGTCGCGTCGGCCGCGATCGGCCTCAGCCTTCTCGTGCAGTTCTTCTCCGAGAGCTTGCTCATCCAGCCCGCGGTGCTCTGGTACGCGATGGTTCCGATGGCCTGGGCGGCGGCCGCCAGCCGCCGCCTGGACGGCCGTGCGGGCGTCCGTGCTACCGCAGCCATCGCGACCCGCTGAGCGTCGTCTGGCTGCACCGGACGCGTCGATATCCGCCATGGCGAACGAACCCTTCTCGCGGGCCGTTCCTGGCGACAGCTCGGCCAGCGCCGAGTCGCCGAGCCGCTGGCGACCGAGCTCGCGGAGCTTTCGATTCGACACGTCACTCACGGCGCTCACGGGTCTCAGCGTCCATCTGCTCAGCGGTATCACGGGGCCGCTGCTCGCTCGCAACCTGGGTGCTGGGGGACGCGGCAGCCTCGCGGCGGTCACCGTCCCGGCGGAGATCTTCGGTTGGTTGCTCTGCTTCGGGATACCGATCGCCACGCTGTACTACGCGCGTGAGCACGAGTGGCGCCACCTGCTCATGTCGTCATGGGTGTTCTCGTACGCGCTAGGAGGCATCGTGATCCTCGCCACCTGGTGGGCGATCCCATCGTTCCTCGACGGTCACCCTCCCGAGACGGTAACGTGGCTCCGCGCATTCTTGCTCGTGAACCTCGCGGTCGGGCCCGTCACCACCGCGGTCGAGACCCTCACGCTCGAAGGCGCGATCGTCGCGTACAACATTCTGGTTCGGTTCCCGTACGTCGTGTATACGATTGGGATCGCCGCCCTAGCGATCGCAGGTTCCCTGGACCTCCCCGGGGCGCTCGCTGTCTCGCTGGGCGCGAACGTACTCTGGTTCGCCGCGGTGATTGCTTACCGTCACGCGTGGCCGGGGCGCGGTTTCCGGTTCAGCGTGCTGCGTCGGCAGCTGCACTACGGCAGCCGCGTCTTCCTCGGCTCGGTATCGACCCTGACGATCCAATGGCTCGATCGGTTGCTACTCGTCGGGCTTGTGAGTCCGAGCGCGTTGGGAATCTACGTCGTGTCCAGCACAGCGGCTGGCATCACCGGCCCCCTCTCAGAGGGGCTCGCCGTGAACATCCGCGCTCGCCTCCTGCGAGCAGGCGCGCCTTCACGGCGTGCACTGCTCGCCCGGGCGATGGCCTGGAGTGCGCTGGTCTCGATCACGGCGAGCATCGGGATTGCCGTGCTCGCGCCATGGGTGCTCCCCGCGTTGTTCGGCGCCGCGTTCGACGACTCACTCCACCCGCTGTGGATTCTGCTCCCCGGCCAGTGCGCGCTCAACGTGGCCAATATCATCGGCGAGAAGCTCATTGTCGACGGGCGGCCCGGCACCGAGTCCCTCGGCCTCGGGATCGCCGCCATCACGACCGTGGTGGCGCTCGTGTTGCTCGTCCCACCGTTTGGCATCCTCGGAGCGGCGGCGGCGACGACGCTCAGCGAGTTCGTACTGCTCGGATACGTTTGGATTGCTGACCAACGGGGCCCGAGGCGGGCTCGGGCGCCCTCCTGACGCCCCGAGCGGCCCCGGACGGCTCCTGACGTCCCCGGCCCGGCCGCCACTCCTGACGCCTCCGGCCCGGCCGCCACTCCTGATGCCCCCGGCCCGGCCGCCACTCCTGACACTCCCGGTGGGGGTGATTCCCGCCGACTGGCTCAAATGCGTCATTAGCGGAGAGGGCCGTACGTCACCATTCACGCTCAGCGTTCAAGTTCGAGGGGCTCCGGTTCGATATCCGTGCGGTGACGGTGCGATCGCCCAGCCTGCGAGGAGCACTCCGGTTGCGCCGGCACGCTCGGCGCACGGGCGCCCAAAGGCTCGCGATGGCGCTCGCTCCACTCGTACTGCTTGGCACGGCCTGCACCTCCGTGATGCCCACGAGCCCGATCTCGCCTGGAGCACTGCCCGCCCCGCCACCGACGGATCCGGCCCTTCCGCCGCCCTCCGGCCCGGTCGCCTCGGAGCCTCCGGCACCGACGACCCGGGACCCGTCCCTCTGGCCGTTCTCTGCCTCGTCACCGTGGAACACGCCGATGGGAACGGGCGCGCAGTTCGCCTCGCCGGCTGATCCGCGTACTCAGGCCCTCCTCTCGCCGCCGGGCCACATCAACGCCGCGCAGTGGTCGCATCCGATCTACCAGGCGACCACCGCCGACCCCGTCCAGACCCTCCACGACACGGGCTCGGGCGTGACCCGCTCGATCCCCATTCCGATCAACGCGACGGCCGCCGCTCCGACACCCGGTGACCAGCATCTCCACATCGTCGGAACCACGAAGTCCTTCGTCGACGAGAGTTGGCTCGCGTCGCGGACGGCGACGGGATGGAAGACCCCGTACACGGTGCGGACCGACTTGCGTGGCCCCGGTGTCGGTCAGGGCGGCGTACGAGCTTATGGCGGCAGCGCGATTGGGGGGCTGATCCGTCTGCACGAGCTTCAGGCCGGTGCGATACGTCACGCACTGGCGTTCGCCATGCCCCGCTCCGCGATGAAGCGCGGCCCTGTGTGGCCTGCCATCTTCGAGGACGGCGACGCAGCCAGCACCTATACCGGGACCCTGGCCATGGGCACCCTGGTGGCGATCCCTGCGGGGGTGGACCTCGAGGCGCTGGGGCTGTCTCCGGCCGGGCTCGTGGTTGCCCGTGCGCTCCAGCGTTACGGCGCGTATCTCACCGACGCGTCGAGCAATTTCACCTTGTATGCCGAGCCTTCGGCGGAAGATCTCTTGGGCCCAGCGCGGGCCGACCTGGCCGCGATCCGCGCTCAACTCCGCGTCGTGACGAACAATTCCGCCTCCAATGTCGGTGGTGGTGGCGAGCGGCTGGCCCCAGCGGCCCCACCCTTCGGCTAGACCGCCGTCCTCACGACCAGCGCCGCCTCGACACCAGATCGCGGAGTCTCGTCGCCAGCTCCGGCGCAGCGATGATGCCAAGCCCGATACGACGGGTCTTGGCGTTGCCGTGCCGCAGTGCCGTGAGCGCCTGACGGCGCGCGCCTCGAGCGTCGCCATCGCGTGACGCAACGAGCGCTCGGGAGAGGGCCAGGCGGCCGCGGCGCTCTCCCAGCGAACGCTCGATCCATCGGCGCTCGCCCGCGGTCGCTGCCTCGCTCAGCGCCAGCTCCAGCACCCTGACGTCGGACTCGACCGTGGCGTAGCCGGACGAGAGGCTGTCGGGTGAGACGCGGTACAGCAGGGTCGGCTGGGGTGCCAAGACCGCCCGGACCTCTCTCCGGATCATCCTCAGGTACAGGTCCCAGTCCTCGCCGTGGCGCAGCTCGGCACGGTACCCGCCGCAGGCCTGGTAGTCCGCGCGAGAGAAGAGCACGCCGGCCGACGCAAAGTTCCCGCGGATGATGGACTGGAGCTGGTCAGTAGGGGAGGGGACCTCGCGGGGGCAGGGACGGAGCTTCCCGTCGGGCAGCCAGAGATAGTTGCTCGCGATCGAGAGCACACCGTCGGCGTGGGCTGCTGCCAGCAGCGCCAGGTGGTTGGGAAGCCAAGCGTCGTCGGCGTCGAGAGTCGCCGCCACATCCGTTGTCACACGCTCCATGGCAAAGCGGCGGGCGGCGCCGACGCCCACGTTCGCCTCCAGCCGGTGGACCGTGATCGGCAGCATCGGTTCCCAGGCGCGTGCCCGCGGCACAGTGTCGTCCTCGGACGCGTCGTCGACGACGAGCACGGCCTCTGGCGCCTGTGACTGTGCCGCAATGGACGCGAGTGCGCCGTCGATCGTCGTGGCTGCGTTCCGGGCGACGACGACGACGGTGAGACCGCGATACGGCGACGTCATCGCCACGTTGGGCCGCGCTTTGCGCGTCCGCGCGTGCCGGCGCTGGCCTCTGTGAAGATCCGGGAGTACAGCGTCTCGTACGAGCGCGCCATTCTGCTCACCGAGAACTCGCTGAGGGCGCGCTGCCGACCAGCGTCGCCCATCGATGCTCGCGTCGGCGCGCTCTCGAGGAGTCGGGAGATCGCGATGGCCAGCGCATGGGGGTCGTCGGGAGGCACGAGGATCCCAGTGACGCCGTCGACCACCGTCTCTCCGACGCTCCCGACAACGGTCGCGACGACGGCCCGACGGGCAAGCATCGCCTCGATGATCGTCAGCCCCATCGCTTCCGACCGGGAGGGGACCGCGACCACGTCGAACGTGGGCAGGTAGGCGCGAGCGCGATCCGTCCAGCCCGTGAAGAGCACGCGCTCGGCCAGCCCGAGGTCGGTTGCCAGTGCTCGCAGCTCGAGATCCTGGTCGCCGGCGCCCACCAGGACCAGGCTCGCATCGCCGAGCTCGAGCATGGCCCGAAGTAGCACATCGATGCCTTTGAGGTGATCGAAGCGGGCGAGCGCGCCGACAACCGACCCGTCGAACGGGATTTCGGCGGTGTCGAGAGCGATGTCCGGCACGCCGTTGTAGATCGTCGCGATCGAGCGATTCGGTAGTCCGAATGCGTGCTCGATCTCACGTGCCACACCGTCGCCCACTGCAATATGGCCGGCAAGTCGGCGGGAGACGACACGTTTCAGCTCGCGGCTGGCCCACGAACAAGGGTGCGGGAGTAGGTGCTCGACCGCGACCGGGGCGATCCCAGGCACGCCGGCCGCGGCGAGCAATGCCCACTGGCACGTCGTCGTGCCGGTCAGGACCGCGTGCAGCACAGCCGGCGCGAGCGGCCTCAGGGACGCGCGGAATCGGCGCCACGACCTGAGGTCCGCCTTCGTCCGCAGTAGCGGGAGTTGGACGCACGGAGTCGCGGGGCGCTGCGACGCGAGCCATTCGATGAAGTCACGGTGGGGCCCAGCGACGACGACGGAGATTCTCGGATCCAACTCCCCCAGCAAGTAGGCCGTAGCAATCTCCGAGCCACCGACCGACGCGCTCTCGCAGTAGACGACCACGCGTGGACTGTCGAGCACGTTGCCTCGCTCCCTCGTCTTGGTCGGTCATGTTCCCTGTTCGAACGCGCTGCTAGTTTAGGAATAATGGGCGCGTGTATCACGATTGTCGTCGCGACATACAACCGGTCCGCATATCTGGGCGAAGCTCTCGACAGCATCCTGACGCAGGACTTCGAACTACTCACGGTTGTCGTTGCTGACAATGCTTCCACCGACGAGACACCGCGGATCGTCGAGGGAATCGAGTCACCGAAGGTCCACTACGTGCGACGCGAACGCAACCTCGGCTGGATCGAGAACTTCAACCGCGCTCTCGCAGATGTCGAGACCGAATACGTTGGGATCTTCGGAGACGACGACCGCATGTTGCCCGGCGCGCTGCGCCGCGCGGTGCAGGTTTTCGACGAGCACCCGAGTGTTGGGATGGTGCATACGGCGTTCGACGTGATCGATGAGCGCGGGCGAGTGCTGAGCACCCGTGAGCACTGGATGGGCGCTCAGGATGACGACGTGGTCGAACGCGGCCCGGCGATGATCAGACGCACGATGCCGCTCTGGAGCGGGATCTGCTCATCGAGCGTCGTGATGCGTTCTAAGGCGATCCCTGCCGGTGGCTACGACCCTGTTGACGGCGAGTTCGCCGACTACACGCTCTGGCAGCGGATCGCGCTCGACTGGGACGTCGCCTTCGTGGCCGAACCAGGCCTGCAATTGAGAACGCACCCGGGGCAGCTCTCGGCGCGGCACGGCCGGAGTCTCGACGCTGGGGTTGTGCTCGAGGCATACGAGCCCGAGATGATCTCGAGCCTGCTCACCGCGAAGCTCCGCTTCGTCGATCGCCACCACCACCGACTCGCTGACCCGCGTGCCCTCCGGCGAGCCGCGCGTTGGTGTAGCCGGCGGGAGCTCGCTTCGTGGATGTCTATGGCGGCGAACGTGTCTCGGCGTCACGCGGTGCGCGAACTGTGGAGCGGAGCTCACCGCCAACCGAGCGTCCTTTTGGGGGCTGCATCGGCTCGCGTCCTCGTCAAGCTCGTCCTCGGCCCGCGCCTCGTCGGTGCGCTCAGGCGGCGTCTCCGGGGTCGAGGAGAGCGCGTGCACCATTCTCGCGGATGAGGGCGAGGTCGACGTCTCGAAAGCCGCGATCGCGCGGCGACATGACACTCGGGGAGCCCACCCAGGCGATCCCGAGCGACGGATCGTCCCAGCGGATACCAGCAGCGGCCTCCCGCTCCTCGCGTGCCGACATGAGATATTCGAGCTCCGCGTCGTCAGCGAGTGTGAGGAAGCCATGAGCGCAGCCGGTGGGGACAAGGACCGCGGTGTTGTCGCCAGCCTGGAGTTCGATTGCGTGCCACCGCCCGCACGTCGGTGATCCCGCGCGCAGATCAACGATCACGTCTTGAACGCGGCCGCGTAGGCAGCGGACGAGCTTCGTCTCCTCGTGCGGTGCGACCTGCACATGCAGCCCGCGCAGCGTCCCTTGCCTGGAGTTGTGTGAGGTGTTGACCTGCACGACCGAGAATGGGAATCCGGCGAGCCGGAATTCGTCAACGCAAAAGACCCGCGTGAAGGACCCGCGCTCGTCCTTGTCGGGCTTGTAGTGCAAGAGAGCTGAACCTTCGATGGAGAGGGCCTCGAATCTCATGGGCGGATGCTCGTGGTCGGGACGGGAACGACGAACCTGCCGCCCCAGCTGGCAATGCTGTGCATCTGAGAGCGGATCTCCTGCTCAAGGTTCCAGGGCAAGATCAAGAGGAAATCGGGGCGCGTCGAGAACACGTGCTGCGGCGCCATGATAGGGAGATGCGATCCAGGGAGAAATCGACCTTGCTTGTAGGGGTTGCGATCGACCACGTACTCGACATCGTCGGTCGTCGCGCCACACGAGTTCAGCAGCGTGTTGCCCTTGGCTGCCGCGCCATAGGCCGCGATGCGCTGGCCGTCGCGCCGGCTCGTATCGAGGAACTCGCGGAGGGTTTGTCGGCTCCTGTCCACCTGCCGAGAAAAGCCCGCGAAGACCTCGAACGTGTCCAGGCCCGCCGCGCGCTCCGACAAGACCATGGCGTCGACCCTCGGATGGACGAATCGATCGGAGGCGTTCGGCGTGACCCAGAACCGCAAGCTTCCGCCGTGCGTCGTCAGCGCTTCCACATCGACGATTCTGAGACCGTGACGTTCGAAAAGGGGTTTCGCCGCGAGCGCCGAGAAGTATGAGTAGTGCTCATGGTAGATCGTGTCGAACGCGGTCTGCTCGATGAGGCGGCGCAGATGCTGGACCTCCACGGTCAGCACCCCGTCGGGCATCAGGATCTCGGCGAGCCCGGCGACGAAGTCGTTCAGCTCGGGCACGTGGGCCATGACATTGTTCGCCACGACGAGGTTACCCCGGCGCCCGGCGACGGCGATCTCGTGAGCCTTCTCCGAGCCGAAGAAGGCGACCTCCGTGGGGATGCCTTCTTCGATCGCCATTGCCGCCACGTTCGCGGCAGGCTCGATGCCTAGCACCGGGATGCCGAGCTCAACGAACTCGCGCAGTAGGTAGCCGTCGTTGCTCGCGATCTCGATGACCAGATCGTCGGGGCCCAGGCCTAGCGCCCGAGATGCCGTGCGGGCGAACCGGCGGGCGTGCTCGAGCCAAGTGCGCGAGTACGACGAGAAGTAGGAATACTCGGCGAAGATCTCGTCCCTCGTGACCACGTCGTCGACCTGCATGAGGAAACACGACTCGCACAGGCGTACGACGAGAGGGTACGACCGCTCGGTTCCCGCCACGAGGATGTCCTCGGTCGGATACGCGTTTGCGAGCGGCTGACGCCCGAGGTCGACCACAACTCGGTGCAAGGGCTCGCCGCAGGACCTGCACCGGGGCGTCGTGCTCACCCGAGGCTCTCGAAGGCCGCGATCTGACCGAGGGACCACGCACGCATGTCGTTGTGCTCGAGGTGCGCCCGATGCCACTCGACGGTCCACTCGACGATGCGAGCGAGATCGAGCCGAGGGCGCCAGCCGAGCATCGCTCGGGCGCGGTCCGCACGCAGGCGCAGCTCCTCGGTCTCGACCCACCGCTGGGGGCCCGTCTCGCGTCGCCATCCGGGACGGCCGCCGAGACGATCCGTGAGCAGATTGACAAGCTCGGACACGCGGCAGTCGGCCTCGGGTCCGGGCCCGAAGTTCAGGGCCATCGGGGCACCATCGGCGTGCTCGAGGAGGACCCGCGCGTACATCAGGTAGCCATGCAGGACGTCCAGCACGTGCTGCCAGGGACGAATCGCATCGGGGCGCCGGAGACCGACCGGACGTCCCGCTCGGAAGGCGCGCAGCACGTCCGGGACGAGACGATCATCTGCCCAGTCCCCACCGCCGATGACGTTGCCCGCTCGCGCCGTCGCAACCATCAGGTCCCGTCCCCGGAGCAGGCTCGAACGGTAGGCGCGCACTACGAGCTCCGCACACGCCTTGGATGCAGCGTACGGCTCATCGCCATCGAGATCAGATGTCTCGTCGACAGGGGTCCCGTCCGGACTCGGCATGTAGACCTTGTCACTTGTCACGACGAGTACCGCCATGACGGCGTCATGGGTCCTGGCGGCCTCGAGGATGTTGCTCGTACCGGTCACGTTCGTGGCGAACGTGCCGACCGGGTCCTCCTGAGCCCGTGGCACACTGCTCTGAGCAGCGAGATGCACGACGAGCTCAGGCTCGGTCCCAAAGGCTCGCGATACCGCCTGCTCATCCGTGACGTTGCCCGTCCACGTCGGGGGGTCGGACCACCCCACGATCTGGTACAGGCTCGGCTCCGTCAGTGGGGGCAGTGCCAAGCCGGTCACGTCGGCGCCGAGGCGTTCCAGCCAGAGTCGGAGCCATGATCCTTTGAAGCCGGTGTGGCCAGTGACGAGTACTCGGCGTCCGCGCCAGAAGGCGGCGTCGGCGGTTACCACGTCTTCCAGGGTGCTGCCCCGCTTTCCCAGAGTCGCTCGAGCTCCTCACGCTCGAACGCGGTGTCCATCGGCTGCCAGAAGCCCTCATGGACGTAGGCCCTCAACCGGTGCTCGCCCGCGAGCGGCTCGAGCACGTCGGTCTCCCATACCGCGTCGTCGCCACTGATGAGCTCGATGACCTCGGGCTCGCAGACGAAGAAGCCACCGTTGACCAGCCCCGTGTGGGCGGTCGACTTCTCAAAGATCCCGAAGACGCGGGATCCGTCCAAATCGAGGCTACCGAAGCGGACGGGAGGCCGCACCGCGGTCATTGTGACCGTGGGACGCTCTCGACGATGCACCTCGAGCACGGCCTGGATGTCGACGTCGCCGACACCGTCGCCGTAGGTCAGCAGGAACGGCTCGTCGTCAAGGTAAGAGGCGATCCGACGCACACGGCCCGCGGTCATGGTGTTCAGACCCGTGTCGGCTACGGTGACGCGCCAGCCGCTTTCGGCTTCGCCGTGATACTCAACGGCGTTCTTGTGTAGATCAAAGGTCACATCGCTGTTGTGCAACGCGAGGTTCGCGAAGTAGTCCTTGAACTGATATCCCTTGTAACCCGTGCACACAATGAAATCGCGGACGCCGAAGCTCTCATAGATCTTCATGATGTGCCAGAGGATCGGCCGGCCCCCGATCTCGATGAGCGGCTTCGGCCGGAGCACGGTCTCCTCAGAGAGTCGCGAGCCGCGGCCTCCAGCTAGGATCACGGCTTTCACGACGGGTGAGTGTACTGACGGAGCCTTCGCATTCGGCGCACTCCCTCGATGTCGCTTGCCTATCCTCAAGGGCTGTGAGCGCAGCGCCCAAGATCCCGATCGCCGGACCATGGATCACCGATCACGAGGTCGCGGCCGTTACCGAAGCTGCTCGATCGTCGTGGTACGGGGATGCGGGTCGGCATGTCCACGAATTCGAGGATCGTTTCGCCAACTACGTGGGGCGGCGGTTCGGGATAGCGCTCCCATCGGCCACCGCCGGCATCCATCTGAGCCTGCTCGCGCTCGGTGTGGGTCCTGGTGACGAGGTGGTCGTCCCGGATGCGACGTGGATCGCATCGGCGGCCCCGATCAGCTACGTAGGGGCGGTCCCTCGCTTCGTCGACGTGGACCCAGAATCGTGGTGCGTCGATCCAGTGGAAGTAGCGGCGGCGATGAGCAAGCGGACCCGGGCAGTCATCGCCGTCGACCTGTACGGCGGCATGCCTGACATGCACGAGCTCGCGCGAGTTTGCGACGAGCACGGCGTGGCCGTCGTGGAGGATGCGGCGGAGGCGATTGGCTCGCGCTACCGAGGCCGACGGGCAGGTGGATTCGGCGTGACGTCCGTCTTCAGCTTCCATGGCTCCAAGACGTTGACGACCGGGGAGGGCGGGATGGTCGTCACGGATGACGAAGCGTTGGCTGGCCGGATGCGTCTTTTCGCCGACCATGGTCGGCGCCCGGATGACACGGCGTTCTACAACCAGGTAGTGGCGCACAAGTACAAGATGAGCGCCGTCCAGGCGGCGCTCGGCCTCGCGCAGCTCGACCGGGTCGACGAGCTCGTCGCGAAAAAGCGTCAGATCTTCGGTTGGTATCGCCAGCTGCTCGGGAATCGGGCCGATCTCCTGCTCAACCGGGAGCCAGTAGGTGTTGAGAACTCGTACTGGATGACGACCGCGGTCCTCGACGATCGGGGTGGGCTCACCGAGCGGTCGCTCGCCGCAATGCTCGACGAGGAAGGGATCGCGACACGCCCTTTCTTCCACCCGCTGAGCTCACTGCCGGCGTACTCGTCGATGCCCGGAATTGCGGAGGTGCGCAATCGCAACGTGGTCAGCGCCCGGCTCGGCACCTACGGGATCAACCTTCCTTCGGCGCTCTCGTTGGACGAGGACCTGGTTGCCCAAGTCTGCGCCGAGCTCGTGCGAGTGATCGACGGGGCGCGGCATCGTCCTGCTCGGAGCCCGGCGCCCTCTGCTGGTACCGCGTGATGGATCGCACTACGAGCGCCGATCCACTTGGACACTTCGATGATGCGCGCTTCGCTCGCATGGCCGTCGAGCGCTCGGCGGCCTACCGGGATGCCCAGCCGTTTCCGCACACGGTGATCGACGGGTTCCTCGACGAGAGCCTCGCCCGATCGGTGAGTCGGGCGTTCCCCAGCATTGACTCGATCGCCTGGATCGAGCGCGACAACGAGAACAACCGCAGGCGGTATCAGCACGACGAGACGAGATTGCCGTCCCTCGTCCGCGCCTTGCTCCGGGAGCTCAACGGTCGCCAGTTCCTGCTGTTCCTCGAGACCTTGACCGGCATCGAAAGTCTTCTGCCTGACCCCTACTTCGTGGGCGGAGGCCTCCACGTGAGCACGCGCGGTGACTTTCTCAACATCCACACCGACTTCAACTGGCATCACAAGCTGCAGGCGCACCGGCGCGTGAACGTGCTCCTATATCTGTCCGAGGTCTGGGACGAGGCGTGGGGTGGGGCCACGGAGCTCTGGCATCCAGAGATGTCTGGCCCGTGCGTCTCCGTGATGCCGAGGTTCAACCGTGTACTCATCTTCAGCACCGGGGAGCACAGCAACCACGGACAGCCGTCACCCAACCTGTGTCCGCCAGGGACCCTGCGCAAAGTCCTGAACCTCTACTACTACACCACGCATCGCGAGGACGGCGATGCGGCGGATCCACACTTCACCCTCTACAAGCCGGCGGCGTCAACGTTCGCAACCGAGCTCGGCGAGCACTATCGCGCCTCCGCTGGGCGTTCGGCGTGAAATGCACCTCCGTCCTCGCAGCCAAGCCTTGCTGACCAGTCGGCCATCGTTGCCCCTTTCGCGAATAGGTCCCATAGTTGAGTACTTCGTTGCAGCAGTATCAGTCCTCCGCGGCGACTCGGGCAAGAGGCGTCGGTCCCACCCTGTACGGATCATCCCCCCGACCGGATCTGATGGTGGGGAGCAGGTCCGTGGCAGGCTGACGAGCCCCGGCTCGTCCCGCACGAGACCCACCTTGCGCCGCAGCCGACAGCGTGCCCCGGGGGCGAGGGGTCCTTCGACGGTGGTGCGGATCCGCCTGGCCGCTCATAATGGTCTGCATGAGCGACGGTCGTCGTTTCGGGTTTCGAGCTGGCGCCCTGTTCGTGGTGGCGGCTCTCGCCCTGGTGCCCTCGCAAGCGGCAGGCGCGAGCTCTGACCAGGACCTGCTGCGCACGATTCTGACCAGCTCCGACCGCTCGGATCGCCAGGACGCGGCGCGTGCACTGGCGGACGATCTCGACCCGGCTCCGATCCGGAAGCTCGTTGCGAAGGCCGACGACAATCGGCGCGCGTCGTCAGCGCTCGAGTTGATCGAGCAGCGCGTGGCGCGCCGCGCAGCCCGCGGGCGAGACCTGTCGATTCGACGTCGGGCTATCCGGATACTCGGCGTGATCGACCTCGAGGCGAGTGCTGACGATCTGGCCAGAATCGTCATCGAGGTGTCGCAGCGCAAGGTACGCAACGCGGCGGCTCGTGCCCTCGGACAACTCGAGGAGGCGGGCCCGCTCGTCGTGGACACTCTGATCGAGGCGAGCACCGCCTCGTTCGACGACCCTGGTCGGCAGGCGGCCATCGAACGGGCGGTCGCGGCGATCGGCTCCGAGGCCATCGATCCACTGCTCAGTGCGTTCAACGCCGGTGACTACGACACCCGACTCCAGACGATCCAACTGCTGAAAGCGATCGAGCGCAAGCACGCGTCCGCGCTCAACGCGGTCTGGCCCAACGTCGTCGAGAATTTGATCACCCGGATCGGCCAGGCCGGCACCGAGGACCTCGCAGGTCTGCTCGCCGAGATTGGCAGCCCCGCGGTACCGAGGCTCATCGAGGTGGCGCGCCAGCCCTCCGGACCGGGCGGGCCGTTCGACGACCCGCCGAGCATCGCGCTGATGGCACTGACCACCATGGCGGAGCGTGACCGATCGCTGATCGCATCGCTCGACGAGGCACTCGAGCGCAGGGATCTCGCGCTCATCGCCGACCTCATGACCTTCTACATCTCACTCGGTACGCCAGGCAGCGAACAAGCATTGATCGCCGCGCTCGATGCGCTCGGCAACACCGGCAGAGCGCAGATCATCGTCCTTCAGTTTCTCGACTCCGGACACCAGCCCCTGGTGGATGCGGCGTACGCGTGGGCCGAGCGGCACGGCTACACGATCACCGGCCAGTCGCCGGGTATCGGAACCTGGGGCACGATCCAAGCCGGTTGACGCCTTGTCACCGGAGGCTGACACCGGCGGTCTCGGTGGACGCAACGACACCAGATGGACTGAGCACCCAACTCAGGACCACTCGGGCGGCCTGGAGTGGTCTCGGTGGACGGTTGTCAAGGCGCTCATAACCCGAAAGTCGCGATTCCCGGTCGACGAGGTGCTCAGACGCTACGACCGCTGTAGGCCGCGAGCTGGTCGATCGGGCTCGCGTCAGCTGGTGCGTCGACCGGATCCCGGAAGGTGTCGCCGTCGCGGAGACCGCCGACGATCGTCTCGGCCGTGGCGCGAGCGTTGGCGACCACGTCCGCTGGCGGGTCAAAGGGCTGGCCGGTCGCACTCGCGAGATCCCAGGCGTGGACGAGGAGGTCGAACTTTGCGATGTCGAGTGCGACCTGCGCCGGGAGCGTCGCGAACGGCAGGGTGATGTCGCGCTCCATCGCGCCGGGTGCGTCCGCCGACGACTTGAAGTCCGCGATCACTCGCGCCCACGCGGCCGCGGGGTCGTCACCGAGCACATCGGGCGCGCCCTCGCCGCCGCCCTGAGCCGCCTCACCCCGGAAGCTCGCGGCAAACATCGCGCCCCCTCCGACCAAGTGGGTGGCGAGGTCGCGAACTGTCCATTTCGCGCAAGGGGTCGGGTTGTCCCACTGATCCGACGCCACGCCTTCCATGAGCTTTTGCAAGGCGCTCGATTGGAACTGCAGCTGTTCGGAAGGTGATGCCATGTTCGGCCTCCAGGGATTGTCCGAGTGGTCCTGTCTACATCGCTTCGACTCGGCTGTCCATGGCGCGGCCGACGAGTCGCAGCACCGCGGTGGGCTCGGGTTAGCCTCGACCGATGAGCGCTGCGGCCCGGGTCTATCGAGCAGATGTCGTGGGCTCGATGCTCCGACCGCAGGAGCTCGTCGACGCCCGTGCGGCAATGCGCGCCGGCACGCTCCCGCCCGGCGAGTACCGGGTGATCGAGGACCGCGCCGTCGACACCGCGCTGGAGATCCAGACGACCGCAGGTGTCGACGTCGTCACCGACGGTGAGCAACGCCGTGACATCTTCATCGACCCGTTCTTCACCGGCATGTCAGGGTTCAGCCCGATCCCCGCTCATATGGTCGAGTTCCACGGCGCGAAGCCGGAGGACAGCATTCGGTTCCCGACCCCGTTCAGCATCACGGAGCCCATCACCGCCCGATCGTGTCCCTTGCTCGACGAGCTTGCCTACACCACGCAGCACACGACGCAGCCGGTCAAGGTGACCCTGCCGAGCCCCACGATGGCCTGCAACTTCTGGACCGACGCGTCGCGCGGCGCGTACCCCGACGCCTTTATGCTGATGCAGGCGGTGGCGGAGGTGTTTGCCGGCTGGATGCGCGAGCTCGCCGACGCCGGCTGTTCGTACATCCAGATCGATGCGCCCGACATGGCCGAGTTCTTCGCCGACGGGCTGAACACCCGGGCCCAGTACGGCGACGAGGGGGTCGATCCCGAGCGGTTCGTCGAGGTCGCCCCGGCGATCATCGGCGAGCTGGGCGCGGTCTCAACGCCAGGTGCAATCAAGGGGCTGCACCTCTGCAAGGGCAACGGCACGCAGGCATGGATCGCATCCGGTGGGTACCAGGCGCTGTCGGAGCGCCTCTTCGGTTTCGTCGAGGGCTTCGACGTCGTTCACCTCGAGTACGACGACGAGCGCTCCGGTGGCTTCGAGCCGTTGACCCGGCTCCCGGACGACAAGGTCGCCGTTCTCGGCCTCGTGTCGACCAAGTGGAACGACATCGAGGACCGCGAGACCCTGAAGGCGAGGATCGACGAGGCCGCACGCTTCCATCCCAAGGAGCAGCTCGCACTTGCGACCCAGTGCGGCTTCGCGTCGACGGCGGAGACGGCCGAGACGAAGAAGATCGACCTGGCCAACCAGGCGGCGAAGCTCGCACTCGTCGCGGAGGTTGCCCACGAGATCTGGTCGTAGCCCTCGCCTTCGCGCCCGGCGCCGGACCAGATCAGAGGCCCCGCTTCTCGGTTGGAGTTGTCACCCGTGGGTTCCGGCGCCGAGCGTGTACACCGGATTGACGATCGCCAGTCGCCCATGATGCTCGCCGGCGATCCCTTCGACGGTCATGCGGGTGCCGATCTCGATGCCGGCGATCGCATGGCGACCGAGGAACACCACCGTGATCCCGCCGGTCTCGTCAGCCAGCGTGCACTCGAGCGAGCCGACACCGGCGACGGGTTGGACGCGCACCGCGTTCACTCGTCCGGTCACCTTGACCCGTTGCCGCCAGCGGACGTCGGCGATCGCGACGCGGCCGGCGAGCGTCTTGGTGCGGACGGCGGTCGTGCCGGCCGCGGGGGGTGAGCCGCCGGGCCGCGCCGGCGTCCCCCCGTTGGCTCGACGGGGCTCGGGCTCGTGGCCGGTGTCGGGGCCGGGATGACCGTCTTGGCCCAGATGGAACGGGACGGTGGTCACGTTGGCGTGCGGGATTCTCGAGATGTCGCGGACGAGCGCGTCGGCGGTCTGATCATGGAGCAGTCGACGCCACAGACCGCCGTAGCGTCGTTCGGCGATGACGACGCACACCTCGGTTCTGCCGTCGGCAAGGCTCTGGGCCACCGCCGTCATCGCGGAGCGGCTCAGTCGTCGATCGGGGCAGTCGACGAGATCGAGGGGGATGTTGGCGAGCCCGTGCTCACGCCACATGGTGCCCAGTTCCTCGGCGCGGCCCTGATCGAGCACGAAGTGCACGGCCCGGAGCTCGTCGGGGTGAAGTGAGCGACCGAACTGGATCGCTTGGGCCGAGGCTAGGTCGAGACGGTCCACGAGGACGAGGACGGTCAGTCGGCGCATGATCGGGGCGTGGACCGCTGCGGGCACGTCGACGTCGAGATGACGCGCCTCGCGTTCGTACTGTCGGGCGAGCCGTACGAGGAACACGACCATCACGGGGACGAAGACCACGATCAGCCAGGCACCGTGCGTGAACTTGGTGATCGCGATGATCACGTCGATGACGAGGGTCAGTACCGCGCCGGTGCCATTGATGAACAGTCCCCGCTTCCAGCCCGGCTCCCGTTCCCTGAGGTGGTGCGTGGCCATGCCCGCTTGGGAGAGGGTGAACGAGGTGAACACGCCGATCGCATAGAGCGGGATGAGCTTGTCGACCTTGGCCCTGGTCACGACCAGCAGGACAATCGACGCGATCGCCAGGAAGAAGATGCCGTTCGAGAAGACGAGACGATGGCCTCGCTTGGTCAGTTGGCGAGGCATGAAGTTGTCGCCGGCATGGAACGATGCGAGACGGGGGAAGTCGGCGAAGCTCGTGTTCGCGGCGAGCACCAGGATGAGCATGGTGCCGGCCTGGAGCGAGAAGTACAGGATGCGCCCGAGCGCGCCCCCGCCGTAGACGAGTTCGCCGACCTGGGAGATCACGGTCGGTGTGCCCTCTTCGAACGGCGCCACATGCATGTGCGCGGCGAGGGTCGACAAGCCGAGGAACATCGCGCCCAGCAGCGAACCCATGATGACGAGCGTGGTACGGGCGTTTCGCCACGAGGGCTCGCGGAACGCGGGGACGCCGTTCGAGATGGCCTCGACACCGGTGACGGCGGCGCCGCCGGAGGCGAAGGCGCGCATCACGACGAACAGCGACGCGCCGACCAGCAGCCCGTTCCCCGGGTTGCCGAAGTCCATCATGCCTTCGACGTCGTGAGCGCCTCTCGGGAGCTCGCCCGAGACCAGCTGCAAGATTCCCCAGCCGAGCAGGATCGCCATGTTGAGAATGAAGAAGTAGGTGGGAAGGGCGAAGAGCCGCCCCGACTCGCGCACCCCGCGTAGGTTCCCGTACGCGATCAGGATCACGAAGCCAATCGAGATGGGCACGACGTAGGGCGCGAGCCCCGAGAACGCGGAGGCAAGCGCCGCGGTTCCCGCGGCCACCGAGACCGCGACGGTCAAGACGTAGTCGGTCAGCAAGGCGACGCCCGCGACCTGCGCAGGGAGCAACCCGAAATTGTCACGGGTCACCATGTAGGCGCCGCCCGCCGTCGGGTACGCCTTGATGGTCTGGCGATAGGACAGGATGAGAAACCCGAGGACGATGAGCAACGCGAAGGTGAGCGGGACGACGAGCGAGAACGCCGCGACCCCGACCGCGGGCACAAGCACCCGTAGGATCTCCTCGGTCGCGTACGCCGACGACGAGAGGTTGTCCGAGGCGAACACCGCAAGCGCGGTCGGCTTGCCGAGGCGTTCGTGCGCCAGTTCTTCAGTGTCCAACGGCGGGCCCAGCACGCGCCGCTTGAAGCGGTACGCGATGGAGTCGGGCGGCAGCTCGCCTGGCGGCTCCACGGGTAGCGGTTCGGGCTCGGTCCCCAGACTGGTTGCCATCCCTCTGAGTCAACGCCCTTCCCACATCAAGAACCCGTAAAGACGAACCACGCGACCCTCAAACGCTCGTAAAGATGGGGCCGTGCCCAGGCTCCGCATCCGCGATCCGGCGCCCGTGACCGGAACGGCGCTCGGTCTCGGGCTCGTGATCGTGCTCAGCGCCCTGCTGATTCCCTTCCGCGGCGAAACCACGCGCGCCACTCCCGCACTCGTGCTGGTCATCGCGGTGGTCGTTGCCGCACTCGTCGGCGGCCGGATCGCGTCGATCATCACCGCCGTAGTCGCGGCGCTCGTCTTCAACGCGGCCTTTATTCGGCCCTACTGGACGCTCAACATCGCGATCGTCGACGACGTCGTCGCCTTCGCGGTCTTCACCGGTGTCGGCCTGGCAGTCGGCACGCTGGTTGCAGTCCAGGCCCAGCGCCGCCGGACCGCGGAACAGCGGGCACGCCAGCTCCTGGAGCTCAACGAACGGCTCGAGGAGGTGCAGACCGAGCGTGAACGCCTGGCCGAGGAGGTCACCCGAGTGGCGGTGCTCGAACAGGTCGACGAGCAGCGTGCCGCGCTGCTGCGATCGGTGTCCCATGACCTGCGCACCCCGCTGTCGGTGATCCAGGCCGTGACGTCAGACTTGCGCGCCGGGACCGGCTACGACGACGCCACCCGAGACGAGCTGCTGGACCTGGTTCTGGACGAAGCCCAGCGGCTCGACCGCATCGTTGCCAACCTGCTGAGCCTCAGTCGTATCGAGGCTGGCTCCCTACGCCCGGAACGCCAGGCCGTCGTGGTGGGTGAGCTCGTCATGAGCTGCGCGACCCGGCTCGCGCGCCTGTTCCGCAGAACCCCGGTCAAGGTTGACATCGCTGACGACCTTCCGCTCGTCGATGCCGACTACACGCAGCTCGACCAGGTACTGACGAACCTGCTCGAGAATGCGGCCCACCACGCCCCCGCCGGTACCACCATCCTGGTTCGGGCGTACAGCGACGACCACATGCTCCGGGTCGTCGTCGCTGACGAGGGACCCGGCGTGCCCAGGCGCGTGGGTGAGCGGATCTTCGAACCCTTCTGGCATGGGGCCGACAGCTCCTCGAGCGGCATCGGCCTCGCGATCTGCCGCGCCCTGGTCGAAGCCCATGGCGGCACCATCCACGTCGAGTCCCCATCGAGCAACGGCGCCCGGTTCGTGTTCACGCTCCCCATCCGTCATGACTGACAACTCGCCAGTACTCGTCGTCGACGACGAGCCGGCCATCGTGCGCGCGGTGACCGCCGCCCTCGAAGCCCGGGGCCACCAAGCGGTCACCGCCGGCACCGGCGGCGAGGCGCTCCATGTCGCCGCCACCCAACGGCTGGCGGCCATCATCCTCGACCTCAATCTTCCTGATCTCGATGGTGTCGAGGTGTGTCGGCGCATCCGGGAGTGGTCCCAGATCCCGATCATCGTTCTCACCGTCGAGGGCTCCGAAGATCGAAAGATTGCGGCGCTCGACGAGGGCGCTGACGACTACGTCACCAAGCCGTTCTCGACGCCCGAGCTCCTGGCCCGAGTCCGGGTCGCGCTCCGCCACCACGAAGGCCCGACCACCGCCGAGGTCGCGGTCCTCGAGGTGGGCGACTTGCGGATCGACCTTGCCCACCACAACGTGCACGTCGGCGAGCACAGCGTGGAGCTCACCCCCAAGGAGTTCGACTTCCTCGCGCTCCTTGCGCGGCATCCCGGCCGCGTGCTCACCCACCGCACCATCCTTCAAGAGGTCTGGGGCCCCCAGTACGGAACCGAGACGCAGTACCTGCGCGTCTACGCGAGCCAACTGCGCAAGAAGCTCGAGGACGACCCCAGCGCGCCCCGGATCGTCACCGAACCCGGTGTCGGCTACCGGCTCGTCGATCCCACATCGGCGTAACGCCCCCGATACTTGCTCGCGCCGTCGAGGGCAGCGCCGCCGCGCTTCACATTCTGAACGCCTTGGCCTGGAACTCGAGGCTGTAAGCGCCGCCATCCTCGCCCTGGAACTGGAGCTCCCCGCGCACGGCGTCACCCTTCACCGAACCGGTGAGTACGACGTTCGGGACATCCTGGTCGTTCTCGCCGGTGTAGGGGTGCGTGGCGCACGTGGGACCCGAGAAGTCGCTCTGCTCCGTCGACGCGGTGAACGGCCGCGACTCGAACGTACCGTCGTCGTGCAGCTCTGCCCTCGGGCGGCGTGGTGTGAGCGTCGCGAAGTAGTCGTAGACGCTCGCGCAGGTGACGGTGTCGTCCTCGCTCACCCATGCGGCGCGGACCACGAGCTCCAGCACGAAGCGCATCACCCCGTTCTTGTCGATCGTGACGCCGATGCCGTTGCGCGTCGGACTGGTGGCCCCCGGGAAGCTGGATTCGACCAGGGTCGTGAGGAGGGTACCGGTGAACCGCCCGTGGTAGTTGCCCTTGACGTTGCCACCATCGTCCTGGCTGTCGTCCTGGTCGTTCTCGGCCGGCTCTTCGGCGCGCGGGGTCACCTTGAACACGTCGACCGGTGCGCCGTTCGGCGCCACGCCAACGATGGCGCCTCCGTAGATGAACGGGCCGCGCAGGCGGAGCAGCCCCTCGTCGGTGTCGGCGACCTTGGGGTCCAGGAGATCGTCGAGGATGAAGCCGGTGATCTGGCCTACGTCGTAGCCGTTGTTCGCCGCGAGCAGGATCGCGTTCACGAACAATGCCGCTCCGGGGTCCACCCCCTGGTCCTCGGCCCGCATGAGGATGCGGTTCGGGTCCGCGGTCACCGTCTGGTTCCTGTCCACCACGCTGGCCTGTTCCTGCTTCGCGTCCTTGCGCAGCTCCCGCGCGTCCTCAGCGGGCAAGAACTCGCCCGCGGCCACGAGCTGGTCGGTCGCCTGGGTCAGCGCGTCGATGAGGTTGCGGTAGTCGTCCACGGTGAGGCGGGAGTCAGCGCCGGAAGCGTCGCTGGTTACCGGTGCCGCAAGGGTGCCCGCGCCGATGCGGCGCTCCACCTTCTTCAGGGACACGCCGTCGTCGAGCGCAGCGAGCACGGCGGCCGGCGCGTCGTCACCAAGGTCCTCGACCGCGTCCACGGCCACGTCTTCGACTCGCGGTCGCTTGCGCTGCTCGCCCGCGGTCGCGGTGGCCGGTATGAGGACCGGCGTCATCAGCGCTCCAGCGAGCAATGTGACGGTGACCCAACCGGTCGCCCGCCTCGTCGGTTGCTGGGTCACCTTCACCATCGCCAACCCCCCGCCAGCCGGGAGACTAGGTCAGGCTCGCTCGTCCTGCTCGGCGCTCAGCCCTGGTGGTCGATGGTGGGGATCTGCCCCATGCGTCCGGCCTGGAAGTCGTCGAGGGCTTGGATGATCTCCTCGCGGGTGTTCATGAGGAACGGTCCGTAGTGCGCGATCGGCTCCCGAATCGGGAGCCCACCCAAGAGGAGCACCTCGAGGTTGGGCGAGTCGTCGGTCTGCGCCGGCGCGGCGCCGATGGTCAAGGCCTCTCCGTCGCCGAAGACGATGAGCTGGTGCTCCGCGACCGGTCGGCGCTCGCGGGCCGCGTAGCCATGCCCGCTCAACACGTAGGCGAGTGCGTTGAATGCAGGGTGCCACGGAACCTCGAGCTGCGCCCCCGGGCTGATGCTCGCATGCGCGTAGGTGATCGGCGTGTGCGTCGTGCCCGGACCGGCGTGACCACCAAGATCACCGGCGATGAGGCGCACGAGCGCGCCCCCGTCCGCCGATGACAGGAGCGTCAGTCGGTCCCCGGTGATCGCCTGATAGCGCGGCGGTGACCACTTCAACGCCGCGGGCAGGTTGACCCAGAGCTGCACGCCGTGACTCCGGCCCCCGCTGCGGACGAACGCCTCGGTCGGAACCTCGTCGTGGAGGATCCCCGACCCCGCAGTCATCCACTGGGTGTCACCTTCCCCGATGATCCCGCCGCCGCCGTTGGAGTCGTGGTGCTCGACGACGCCGTCGATGACGTAGGTGACCGTCTCGAACCCCCGGTGGGGGTGCCAGGGCGCGCCGACCGGCTCGTTGGGCGCGTACTCGACCGGTCCGAGCTGGTCGAGGAGGAAGAACGGATCCGCGATGTGCGTGTCGACGCCGCCGGGGAACGGGCGCCAGACCTCGAACCCGGCGCCTTCGATCGCGTGGTGCGCGGGCACGACCTGTGCCACTGGGCGTGCCGTCGCCTCGGGCGCGGGTACTTCCAGTCGGGGGAGCACGAGCGGGTTCTCAACCGAGACTGCGGGCATCGTTCACCTCGAACTCATTGGCCCAACCGATGGTGATTCGCCGGCGACCGGCGCCTGGGCCAACGCAGCCGAACTGTCTGTCATTCCCGCACGGCCCGACTGTTGGCGCCCGCCGCGAGAACTCGCCATCATGAAGCACGATACCGGTACGGCGCACGGGAGGGCTCCCGACGGGAGGCGTGGCGGTCGCGGGTCACCAACGTTGTCACCAGTGGAAGCCGGATCAGCGAGTCTCGGCGGAAGTGATGGTCTCGACGGAAAGGTTCGCACTGGTTTGCGATGACGTTCGGCCGGTGCAACGGTCATTCCCGGTACAGGCCCCGAAGACGTCGACCACAGGAGCAGTGTCATGCCTCGGATCACTCCCAACCTCTGGTTCGACACCGAGAGCAAGGAGGCCGCCGAGTTCTACGTCTCGGTGTTCCCGAACTCGGAGATCACGACCGTCTCCTACTACGGCGAGGCTGGTCCGCGCCCGGCCGGCACCGTGTTGACCGTCGACTTCGTGCTCGACGGCCAGCGGTTCACCGCGATCAACGGCGGGCCCCAGTTCACCTTCGACGAGGCGATCTCGCTGCTGATCAACTGCGCCGACCAGGACGAGGTCGACTACTACTGGGCCAAGCTCACCGAGGGTGGTGAGGAGAGCCAGTGCGGATGGCTGAAGGACCGGTACGGCTTGTCCTGGCAGGTCGTTCCGGCCGGTATGGAGGAGCTGATGACCGATCCGGACCCGGGACGCGCTCAACGAGCCATGAAGGCGATGCTCGGGATGAAGAAGCTCGACGTGGCCGCGCTCTATGCGGCCGCCGACCAGGCCTAACGGCTCATCGCCGGGCGTCACGCGCCCGGGTCACGTCCAATCGGCGCAGGGTGAGCCGGTCGGGTGTCGGCCAGCGAACCTTCGTCGCCCAACCCAGTCGTTCGAACATGCGGATGACCGCCGCCGAGCTATCGACCTGGTACCGGTCCACGCCGTGGCGCGCCAGCCTCGGGAAGGCGTGGTGCGCGTTGTGCCACGACTCTCCCATCGACAACAGCGCGAGCGAGGCGACGTTCCGACTCCTGTCCTGGCTTCGGTAGGGGTGCGTGCCGAACGTGTGACACAAGGAATTGATCGCCCAAGACATGTGGTGGAAGAGACCAACGCGCAGCACACCCGCCCACAGGAACGCCGCGACACCGGCGCCAAAGCTCCCGGTGATCCCGTAGCCGATCGCGAACGGCAACACCATCGTCGCCGCGCTCAAGGGGACGAAGAGCCGATCGATGACGACCAGATCACGGTCGGCGAGCAGGTCCGGCGCGAACTTCTCGCGGTTCGTGCTCGCGTGCTCGAAGAACCAGCCGATGTGGGCGTGGGCCACGCCGCGCAGCCGCGCGAATGGCTGGCCCTTCGGGCGGACCGGCGAATGAGGGTCACCCTCGCGGTCACTGAACCGGTGGTGGCGGCGATGGTCGGCCACCCAGCCGATCACCGAGCCTTGGAACGACATCGAGCCGAGGATCGCCAGCGCGATCTTCAGCGGTCGGTTGGCCTCGAAGCCGCCGTGGGTGAAGAGACGGTGGTAGCCCACGGTCACGCCGTGCGCGACCACGACATAGAAGATCACTGCCAGGATCACGTTCCGCCACGCGAACGCGCCGGCGAGCGTCTGGGCGATGACGATTCCCAGTGCTGCGAATGGGGCGCACACGATGAACAGCGACAGCAGCCGCTGCCACCAGGCGCCTTGAGAAGATCCTGATCCGTCGGGAGCAGGCGTCCCCGGATCATCTACCGGAAGAGCGGTAACGGTCCGCTCGAGCTCAATCTGCATCTCCACCTCGCATGGGGCGTCGTGCGTACACCACCGAGGTCTGGAGCAGTGCAGTTTGATTTGATCCTGCTGCGAACCGTGCAGGTAACCCCAGCATAGCCTCAGGGACACCGGCTCGAGTCCTCGGTAGTGGCTCAGTTTGACTGAGCCACTACCGAGGACTCGAGCTACGCTGGGGATTGGCGGGCCGTGCGTCGCCCGTCGGCTCAACCCAGACCTCGTTGCGTCTCGTGCACTTCAACTCGACGTGGCTCAGAGGAAGGGGACGAGCCTTGCAACAGGAACAGCTCTTGGAGATTATCCACGGGCTCGCGGATGATCGAGCGGCGGGGCAGGGCTCGGGTGCCCGTCTTGTCAGCTCCTGCGTCAGCGTCCTCGCGGTCACCGGCGCGGGGATCATGGTCATGGTCGACGGCGGCCACCGTGGGACCCTCGGGAGCTCCGACGCCGCGATGGGTGTGGTGGAGGAGCTCCAGTTCACGCTGGGCGAAGGGCCGTGCCTCGATGCCTACCGACTCGGCCGGCCCGTCTTCGAGCCCGCGCTGGCAGATCCGATCACCCCCCGGTGGCCGGCGTTCACGGCGCCGGCGGTGGAAGCCGGCGTGGAGGCGATCTTCGGCTTCCCGCTCCAGATCGGCGCGATCCGACTTGGTGCCCTCGACGTCTACCTCGATCGGCCCGGTGACCTGAGTGAGGCGCAGCTGGCCGACGCCCTGGTCATGGCCGACGTGGTCACCCACGAGATCATCGAGCTCCAGGCCGGCGCACCTTCCGAGGCCCTTGCCTCCGAGCTCGACACTTCCGCGAACCTGCGGGCCGTGGTGCACCAGGCGTCGGGAATGCTCTCGGTTCAGCTCGACATCCCGATCGCGGATGCACTCATTCGTGTGCGCGCCCATTCCTACGCCGAGAATCGGCTCGTGAACGATGTCGCTCGAGATGTCGTGGCGCGGCGTCTGCTCATCGGCTAACAATGGCCGAGCCCCCGAGCAGCGGGCGGATCAACTCGAAGAGGTGGGTAGTGGCATCTCGGGAGACGATGCTCGCACGGACGTTCGTGGACGTCTCCGACACTCTGGTCGCGGACTTCGACGTCCTCGACTTCCTCGCGGTGCTCGCGGGTCGTTGCGTCGAGCTCCTCGGTGTTTCCGAGGCGGGGCTCATGCTGGCCGACCCGGAGGGCGTCCTGCACGTTGCCGCGTCGTCGAGTCATACCATGAACCTCCTCGAGCTCTTCGAGCTCCAGCACGACGACGGCCCATGCGTCGACTGCTACCGAACCAAGACTCCGATTCGCGAGGAAGACCTCCACGATGCCGTGAGTCGCTGGCCCCGCTTTGCGCCGGAGGCGATCGCAGCCGGCTTCAGCTCGGTGTATGCCCTTCCGATGCGCCTTCGGAGCCAAGTCATCGGCTCGCTCAACCTGCTGCGCGCCGAGCCGGGCCAGCTCGACAGCGACGAGCTTCTCGTCGCTCAAGCGCTCGCCGACGTCGCGACCATCGGGATCCTGCAGCACCGCGCCGCCAGTGAGACTCGGCTGATCGCCGAGCAGCTCCAGTACGCGCTCAACAGTCGAATCGTCATCGAGCAGGCCAAGGGAGTGCTCAGCGCACGCGCCGGCCTGGACATGGACGAAGCCTTCACGGCCATTCGCCAATACGCGCGCAACCACAACAAACGGCTCGTCGACGTTGCCGGAGCGATCGCCGATCGCAGTCTCGACGTCACCACCGTGCTCGGCCGCCCAACCGATCAATAGCTGCGCGTTACGAGCACTGCCGTGATGGTTGGCT
>CAZCYE010000005.1:0-27511 GCA_964502775.1 uncultured Bifidobacteriaceae bacterium
CCAAGCGTCGTCGGCGCAAGGCGACCAAGAAGGCCGCTCCGGCCAAGCGTCGTCGCAAGGCGACCAAGAGGAAGGCGACCCGCAAGCCGGCGAAGCGTCGCAAGGCGGCTCGTTAGCCCGTCCCGCCCACACCCAACAGGAACGAGGGGCCCTCCGGGGCCCCTCGTTCCGCGCCCGGGGTGGGGCCGACCGACTGGTCAGCCCCGGTCCGCCAGGCGGGCGAGCTCACCCGGGGTGAGGGTTTCCCATCGAGCCCATGCGATCAGATCGGCCGGGACGTCGATGTCGAACGCCAGGTCGGGGTCGTGCACGATGCGGACCTCGAGGCCGGCGCGACGGGCTTCGGCCCGGTGCCGATCGAACGAGCCGGGCCCGTACGCGAAGCGGAACGCAGCCCCGGCAGGGATCGAGAGGACGGTCGTCCCGTCCCCGCGGTGGCAGGGCACGATCACCGCTATCGGATCGGCGCCGTCGTGGGCCACGGCGTCGAGTGTGCGGGCCCGAGGGAGGTCGGCGTGCGCGATCACGACCCGCTCGGCGCCGCGCGAGGCGAGATGGTCCCGGCCCGCAGCGGCCGCGGAATCGAGGCTCCCGGGATCGTCGATGACGGTCACGCGCTGGCGTGCCGCCCACGCGCGCACCTCCGGGGCGCTCGACACGACGACCGCGGGCAGCGGTGCCGCGGCGGCGAGCACACGCTGAGCGAGGAGCTCTGCGAGTCCGGCGCGCTCGACGTCGTCGAGCTCCTCGGCGAGGCGGGCCTTGCCGAGGTTGAACGCCCGGATCGGGATCACGACCCCCGCGCGAGATGGGTGCGCCACGGTGTCGGATCCCACGGGAGTGCCTATGCTACCGGCCGTGCTCGCGCCTGGTCGTCGGAGCCTGTCATGGGTCGTGTCCGAGCGTGGTCGGAGCCGGTGCCGAAGGCCATGACGAAGGTGGCGGTGGTCGGCGCCGGTACATGGGGGACGGCCGTTGCCGCGATCGTGAGCGCCAAGGCCGATGTGGTGCTCTGGGCGCGCGATGCCAACCTCGCCGCGCACATCGACGCGGCCCACGAGAACCCCCGCTACCTGCCCGGAATCACGCTCCCGCCTGGGGTCCGTGCCACTGCGGACGTCACCGAGGCGGTGCACGGCGCCAGCGCGGTGGTGGTGGCCGTGCCGTCCCACGGATTCCGGTCGGTGCTCGAGCGGGCGGCGCCGTCGATCGGACCGGACGTGACCACCGTGAGCCTCACCAAGGGTCTCGAGCAGAACACCGACCTCCGCATGACCCAGGTGCTGGGGGAGGTGCTCCCGAGCCACGATCCCCACCGCTCCGCCGTGCTCACCGGTCCCAACCTGGCCCTGGAGGTGGCCACCGGGCAGCCCGCGGCGTCGGTGGTGGCGTGCGCGGACGAGGGCGTCGCGGCCGAGCTCCAAGGGCTCTTCATGACATCCACGTTCCGCGTCTACACGAACCCCGACGTGATCGGGTGCGAGATCGCGGGTGTGGTCAAGAACGTGATGGCCATCGCCGCCGGCGCGGTCGCGGGCCTCGGTTTCGGCGACAACGCGCGCGCGGGGCTGATCACGCGAGGGCTCGCCGAGCTCACCCGCCTCGGGGTGGCGCTGGGGGGTAACCCGCTGACCTTCAGCGGCCTCGCGGGGATGGGTGATCTCGTGGCCACCTGCACGAGCGAGCAGAGCCGAAACCGCCATGTGGGCAAAGAGCTGGGCCGCGGGCGCCCACTCGACGAGATCCTGGCCGAGATGAGCACCGTGGCCGAAGGCGTGCGGAGCGCCCCGGCCGTGCTCCACCTCGCCAAATCCCAAGGGGTGGACATGCCGATCACCAGCCTCGTCGGCGCGGTGCTGGCCGAGGGCCGGTGCCGGCCCGCGGACCTGGTGCCGATGCTCATGCAGCGCGAGGCGAAGTCGGAGCTCCACGGGATTCGGTGATCGGGCCGGTCATCGACTCGATCACCGGCTCGGTCCGGCCGGCCCCTCGACGAGGCGCAACGTCGCGATCTGGGCCGGGCCGAGATGCACCGCACCCTCGAACGGGTCGAGGGCGTTGCCGCGCAGGTCGGTGATCCAGCCCCGGGCCGGCACGCCCTCGTGCTCGATGGTCACTTCGGTCGGATCGGGACCGGGGTTGAACACGCGCACCACGAGCGCACCCCCGTCGCGGCGTAGCGCCGCGACCTCCGCGCCCTCGACGCGGAGCGCGCGTCCGAGCGGATCCCGTGGGGCGCCCCGGCCGGGATCCGCGAATCGGTGCCGGAGGGGGACGAGGAAGTCGTCCGCCCCCGCATGCAGCGCCGCCGCGCGCCAGTCCCCGCGGTGGGGGAGGATGGCGTAGTCCATCGCGACCCGGCCTTGGAGCTGTGGGCCCTCGAGTGGGGTGGCGGGTCCGGCGGGCTCGGGGCGCAGCGCCGGCTCGGCGCGCGACAGGTAGCCCGTCGCCCGCAGCAGCGTGAGCGCCAGCTTCCGGCCGTCGTCGAGCACCTCGTACTCGAGCAGGCCGTCGTGCAACACGGCCACGCCGAGGTCACCGTCGGAGCAGTCGACGAAGCGCCGCGACACGAAGGTGGCGAGGCCCGCCTCCTGGGGGCCACCCTCGGCGACGAGCCCGCGGTGCACCACTGCGAACGCGCACTCGGCGTCCGACCCCGTGACGGGGGCCGGAAGGGGCAGGTGGGCTCGGAGGCGATGATCACGCACACGATGGTCGAGCTCGGTACGGACGCGCACGAATCGCTCCCCCGTGCGCAGCTCGATCCGGGTGTGCACCACCTGATCGACCGTGTCGTCGCGGCGACGCTCGCAGGCGTGCTCGTCGCCCACCGCGCCGGCGGGCCACCGGTACGTGCTGGTGATCTCCAACGCGGCGCGCACCGGACCGACCTCCACCACCCGAACCTCGACGTGCTCGGGCCGGTCCACCGCGAGGTCGAGTGTGGGGGGCGAGTACGAATAGGTGTCGCCCCCGTCACCCCCGTCGACGAGGCGGTGCGCGCCCGTGACCACCACCCCGTCGGCGGTCTCGATCGTGAGCGTTGCGTCGACGGGATCCACGCGTACCCGGAGGTGGGCGTTGTCGACGCCGTGACCTTGCGCCCGAGCTGCGCCGGCATCCGCGGGCTCGTCGAGGGCTCCGGGCACCAGGGTCACGGCGCGCCAGCCGAAGCCCGGCACCGGGCCGGGCGCGAACGCCACCTCGTGGGCGGGTGGAAGGTGCTGGCGGAAGCGGATGGTCGCGCCCGAGGCGCCCAGCGCCGCCACCTCGTCGCGCACGTCCTCGAGGTCCATGCCCGGGGCCCCCGGCGCGGCCGCCTCGAACCCGTACTCCCAGGTATCCGGTCCCACCTCGCGGCGCTGCACCGACGCCGTCGGACGGCCCGCAAAGTGGGTGCCGCGCATCAGCTCGAGCACCCAGCGCACCTTCTCGCCGATCACGGTCGCCGCGAAGCCGGTGGCGTGTACCGGGCGCAGGGTCTGGACCGGCCCGCGCGTGCCGTCCGCCCCCGGGGGGTGGTCGACCAGGTGCCAGGGACCGTCGCCTTCCATGACCATCGTGACCACGCCGGAACGCTCGGCCCGGGTCGGGTTCACGATCACGACCGCGCCGGGCGCCGCGACCTGGGTGGCCAGCGCTGCGAGCGCGTCGTCGACGACCGCCTCGGCGACGTCGCGCGCCTCGCGATAGCGCACCAGCACCGCGTCCACGACGTCGTCGTGGCTGCACGCGCAGGCCGAATCGTGCGCGGCGTTCAACACGAGGCTGCGCCAGCCGATGTCGAGCAGTGACGACGGGTAGGTGGCCGCCGGGAGGAACAGGGCCGCGAGGGGCTCCGCCCCACGCTCGAGCGCGCGCTCGGCCGCGGCACACGCCTGGTGCACGTCGACGCGGTTGGAGGCCACGCCCATGAGCACGGGGGCACGCGCGCCGGAGCGCAGCTCGCCGCGCCACGCGGGCAAGCCCTCGACGGGTTGGGTGGCGAGGTGCTCGGGTAGCGACGTGATCTCGAAGCGGTATCCGCGCTGGGCGGCGTTGGCCTCGGCCACAGTCCGGCCCAGGAACGGTTGTGGGGCTCGTCGGTCGCCCCCGTTCATTATCAGGAGCCCGCTGCCCGGCAGCCGTGCGGCCCCGATCTCGGCCTCGTAGTCGGCCGCGCGGGCCACGAGCGCCTTGGCGTCGTCGGGGAGGTCGCGGCCGTTGGCATATGAGCCGTACAGGTACTCGGCTCGCACGCGGGAGCCGTCGGGCGCCTCCCACCAGAAGGCGCTGCGATCGATCGCCCGGGGCACGCCCCGCCACACGACGGCGTGCTCGAAGCCGGCGAGCCGGAGGATCTGCGGCATCTGCGCGACGTGGCCGAACATGTCGGGCAGGTACCCGACTGTCATCGCCCCTCCGAGCTCGGCCGCCCGCGCGAGGCCCAGCTGGAGCGTGCGCACGATCGTCTCGCCCGACACCATGAACTCGTCCGCGAGCACCATCCACGGGCCCACCTGGAGCCGCCCGTTGGCGACGAGCCCGCGGATGCGGTCCTCCGCATCGGGTCGCACCTCGAGATAGTCGTCGATGACCATGGTCTGGCCGTCGAGCAGGAAGCGCCGGTACGAGGGATCGCGCTCGAGCAGCGCGAGCACAGTGTCGACGAGCGGCACGAGGCGGGCCCGGGTTCGCTGGAACGTCTCGTGCCACTCGCGGTCCCAGTGCGTGTGGGGCACGATCGCGACCGTCGTCGGCTCCGCCACACCGTCGAGCCTACGGGCGCGGGTGCGTGTCCTCGACCCGAGGCGTGGGGCCGTAGCCTCGGGGGCCATGAGGATCGCGTTGGGCTCGGACGAGCGGACGCCCCTCACCGATGCGGTGACCGCCGACCTCGAAGGCCGCGGTCACGACGTGGTCGTGATCGGACCGCCGGCCGGCGAGGACCACAAGCAGTGGGCCGAGGTGGGCCGCGAGGTAGGGGAGTTGGTTGCGTCGGGTGCGTGCGCCGGGGCGGTGCTCTTTTGCTTCACGGGCACCGGCGCGTCGATCGCGGCGAACAAGGTGCGCGGGATCCGCGCCGCGCTCTGCGCGGATGCCCAGACCGCCGCGGGGGCTCGGCGCTGGAACGACGCCAACGTGCTCGTGATGAGCCTGCGGCGCACCAGCCCCGAGGTGGCCCACGAGATGCTCGACGCCTGGTTCGGCACCGATCCCGATCCTGGCGAGGCGGCCAACGTGGCGCGCCTCGAGGGTTGAGGATGACCAGGCGCCTAGCAAGCAGCACGGGGCGGCGACAAGCGAAGCGAGGAGCTCGCAGGAGCGGCGAGCGGCCGCGAGCCGGGTATCCCGGCGAGCAGCGAGCGCGACCAGAAAGTCGTCCCCGTTGTCGTGGCCGCCGGGGGCTAGGTTCCGCGGATGGTCCACCCCACCCTGGCCCTCGAGCGGCGGTGCTGGCGCTCGGGGGAGCAGGTGGTCGTGGGGATGGACGAGGTCGGGCGGGGCGCGTGGGCCGGCCCCGCCACCGTGGCCGCGGTCGTGCCCGCCCCCGAGCACCTTCGGGGCATCCGCGACTCCAAGATGCTCACCCGGGCCGAGCGCGCCGTGGCGAGCGCGGCCGTGCACGACTGGGCCGTCGCGATTGGCGTGGGGCACGCGTCCTACAAGGAGTGCGACGAGCTGGGGATGACGGCGGCGCTGCGCACCGCGGGACGCCGTGCGCTCGCACAGCTCGCCGCGCGCGGCTTCGAGCCCGACCGGGTGATCCTCGACGGCAACCACGACTACCTCGGGCTCGGTGCCCGGGTGACCACGGTGATCAAGGGCGACGCGTCGGTGCTGGCGGTGGCGGCCGCGTCGTGCGTCGCCAAGGTGGCTCGCGACACGATCATGATCGCGGAGGCCGAGCACTACCCCCCGTACGACTTCGAGTCGAATGTCGGCTACCCCGCGCCCGTGCACAAGGCGGCGCTGCGCGCCTACGGTCCGAGTGCGATCCACCGCCGCTCCTGGGTGTTCATGGAGGCACTGTGCTGGGGTGGTCTGCCCCCACCGACGGGCCGGCTCTTCGCCTGATGGTGCCCGTCCCGTACCCCATGCGCTGTGCACCACGGGCGTCGCTCACGTCGTGGTCGCGCGTAGTCGTGCAATAGCCTCGGCGCATGGGCCAGGAGATCACGGTCACCGCGCGTGCCGGCACCGAGCCGAGCGTGCGGCTCTTCGACTGCAACCGCTCGATCACCGGCATGGAGATCGAGCGCTACGCCAACCTCGACGACGCGCGTGGGGGTCGTCCCCCCGACGTGCTCGCCCGGAGGCTCTTCGACCTAGGGGCGACGCGGGTGACCGTGTACTCGAGCGCGGTCACCGTGGAGGCGCCGCCCGAGCGTTGGGACGAGCTCGAGCCCAAGGTGCTCGACACCATCCGCAACCTGTTCGGCTTCTACGGTGGCGACGCCGGCTGGTCCGACGAGGCGCTGCGCGCCCTCGGCGTGGAGCCGGCCCCGCGGCCCGAGCCCAGCAAGGAGTAGGTCGCAGCCGGATGCGGACCCGGAAACGCCGGCTCGCGCCCACGCTCGACGCCTTGTGCGTGCTCGCTTTCGTGCTCGTGGGCCGCGACCGTCACGACATCGACGAAGGCGTGGACTGGTTCGTCACCGTCCTGTGGCCGCTGGTGTTGGGCTGGCTCGTGGTCGCGCTGGCCACTCGCCTCTACATCCGCCGCTCGGGCCAATGGCTCGCGCTCGCCGTCACGGTGGTCGGCGGCATCCTCGTGGCCGCGGTGCTCCGGGGGGCGTTCACCGACCGGCCGTACTTCGGGATCTTCACCGTGGTCGCCACCGGGTTCATCGGCGCGACCGCGTTCGGGTGGCGGGCGATCGCGGCCGTGCTGGCCCGGCGCCGACCCAACGCCCTCGATCCCGCGTAGCGGACGCGCGAGGGAGCGGTCGATCGCGCCTACGGTGACCCGGATGGCCCACGATTCACCCAGGGAATCCCCGGAGGAGTCGTTCGGCGGAGTCGGTGGCGTCACCCCCGAGACGACGAACGGGGGGCCGGAGCCGCACTACGAGCGCCCGGTGGATCGCATCCGTCGCAGCGCCGTGGGCAGCGTGGTCGCGGCTGGCCTCCTGGGCCTGCGTGACGCGCTCGAGGGCCGTCCCGAGAAGGAGGAGGTTGCGATCACCAGCAACGCGCCCGAGCGTGTCGGCGAACGCGACCTGGAGCTCACGATCGACCTCGAGCACCCCGAGCGCTCCGTGGCGATCGTGCGCTCGCCACCGCGCGACGGTTGACCCGTTCGGGCGCTCGGCGACCGGAAGCAACTAGCCTGGACGCGTCGTCATGGAGACCACAGCGAGCAACGAGATGAACGAGCCTCCGAGTCCGAATCAATGCTGCGTCGCCTCCGCCTCGTGCGGCGGTTCCGCGCGCTCGTCCGCGCGGATCCAGCCGGTGTCCGCACTGGCCTCGTCGCGCACCTGCTCGCTACGGCCACCGGGCTCGGCGCGGGCCTGACGCTCGGCTCCATCACCGGAACCCTCGAGCAGCTCCCTGGTCTCCTCGTCCTGGTGCCCGCCGCGGTGGGCCTGCGTGGCAACGTGTTCGGGGCGCTCGGCAGTCGGCTCGGCACGCTCGTGGCCACCGGCCGGTTCCGACTCTCGCGCCGTGCCGACACGCCCGTCGGTCAGAACCTCTGGGCCGCGGCCGGGCTCTCGCTGTCGACGTCGCTGCTACTGGCGGTCATCGCCAAGGGCGTGGCCGAGTCGTTCGGCGTGCGCAACGCGATCGGCCTCGACGACCTCATCGTGGTCTCGGTCATCGGCGGCCTCGTCCCCAGCGTGGTCGTGCTGGCCATGACGGTGGGAGTGGCGGCGCTGGGGGTGCGGCGCGACTGGGACGTCGACAACGTGAGCGTGCCCACCATCACCGCGGCGGGCGACGTGATCACGCTCCCGAGCCTGTTCCTCGCCGCGTACCTGGTCCGTGACGTCCCGGGCTGGCTCCCGGCCCTGATCGCGATCCCCTGTGTGGTCGGGGCCATCGGTGCGCTGGTCGCCTCGCTCCGGGCGCGTCTTCCGATGCTGCGCCGGATCGTGCGAGAGTCCCTGCCGTTCCTCGTGGTGGCGGCCACGGTGAGCACCCTGGCCGGGGTGACGATCCAGTCGCGCCTCGGTTCGCTGGCCCGTCAGCCCGCCCTGCTGATCGTGATCCCGCCGCTCCTGTCGCTGTCGGGGTCGCTGGCCGGCGTGCTCTCGGCCCGGATCAGCACCAAGATGCACCTCGGTGTCCTCGATCCCACTCGCCTGTCGCTGCGTCCGGTCGCCGAGGACGTCTCGCTCGTGTACCTCGTCGCCCTGCCGACGTTCCTCGTCCTCGGGCTCGCGGCCGATGTCCTCGCGGTGGTCGCCGATCTCCAGAGTCCGGGAGTGGTGGAGATGGTGGCCCTCATGCTCATTGCGGGGGTGCTCGCCACCACGCTGGCGTGCGTCGTCGCGTTCGTCGTGGCCTTCGTCACCTATCGCCTGGGGTGGGATCCGGACAACACCGGGATCCCCCTCGTGAGCTCGGCGTCCGACCTCCTCGGCGCGGTCTCGCTGATGTTGTCACTCGTGGTCCTCGGACTCATCTGACATGGCCACCCGCTCTCTCGCCGTACCCCCAGGATCCGACCCCGGGGCCGGGTATCCTCTCCGCCACTCAGCGAGCGCATGATGGCCGACGACAAGCCCCCACGGAACCTCAAAGCCATGCTCTCGGAGGCCAAGGACACCTCCGAGCTCATGGTCGACCTGGCCTACGCGGCACTGTTCTTCGCGGACGACCACATGGCGGCGGAGGTGCTCGATCTCGAGGAGCGGCTGAGTGATCTCGTGCACGAGATGCGCGCGGTGTGCGTGCTGGCGGCCCGCTCGCCCCGCGAGGCCGAGCAGATGTCGAGCGTGTTGCACGTGGTCTCGGCGATCGAGCGCATGGCCAACGCCGCCGTGGACATCTCGCACATCGTCACCCACAGCCTCGGGATCCCCGCTTCGCTCGTGGCCGATCTGGCCAAGGCCGAGGAGGTGTCGCACCGGGTGCGCATCCGTGACGGGTCGTCGCTCGCCGGCCGCTCCCTCGCCGAGGTCGACCTGCCCGTCGACGTGGGGATGCGGGTGGTGGCGATCCGGCGGGGCAAGGAGTGGGTGATCGACCCCGACGGGGACGAGGCGCTGCTCCCCGACGACGTGCTCATCCTGCGGGGCCCGCCGGAGGGGATCCAGGAGCTGCGGGTGCTCGCCGCGGCGCCCGAGTGGCGTCCCCCGCCCGTGGCCGAGGACCCGGCCATCACCGACCTCGACCGGGCCGTCGACGTCCTGGTGGAGATGAAGAACATCTCCGAGGTGGCGATCGGTCTCGCCTACTCGGCGCTGCTGTTCAACGACCAGAGCCTCGCCGCCGAGGTGAATCATCTCGAGGACCGTCTCGACGAGATGCGGGAGCGGCTCGAGGTGTGGGTGCTCCGCAGCGCGGCCGACCAGCTCGACCCGTCGCCCTTGCGGGGATTGCTGCACCTCGGTGGCGCGGCCGAGGAGCTCGGTGACGCGGCACAGCAGATGGTGTGGCTCGTGGAGGAGGGCGAGGAGGTGCACCCGGTGCTCGCGATCGCGTTGGGTGACACCGACGAGGTGATCGCACGCGTCCCGGTGGGAAGCGGCTCCGCGCTCGATGGTGCCAGCCTGGCTGATGCTCGGCTCGAGCTCGAGACGGGCTGCTACCTGCTCGCGATCCGTCGAGCCGGGCGCTACCTGTACCGCCCCCGGGGCCCGGTGCGCCTCGAGGCGGGCGACGAGCTGATCGCGAGCGGGCCCGAGTCCGGGCGCGAGCTCTTGGCCCAGCTCTGCGGCTACCGGGTGGTGGAGGACGACGACACCGGCGAGGTGGAGCTGGTCCCGGCCGGCGCAGAGGCGCGCGCCGACTGAACGAGCCCGTGCACCTTCACGAGACCCCGCCGCCGGGTCTGAGCGCGGCCGAGGTCGCGGATCGGGTCGCCCGCGGCCTCACCAACGACACCGGCGAGCGCACGAGTCGCTCGTACACCGAGATCATCCGCGCCAACGTCTTCACGCGGTTCAACGCCATCCTCGGCGCGATGCTCGTGGTCATCCTGGTGATCGGCGACTACCAGGACGCCTTCTTCGGGGTGGTGCTCGTCGCCAACGCGCTCATCGGGATCATCCAGGAGACCCGGGCCAAGCGAACTCTCGACGGCCTCGCGGTGCTGAGCGTGCCGCGGGCGCGTGTGGTGCGGGACGGGGACGTGAGCGAGATCGCGGTGGAAGGCGTGGTGCTGGACGACCTGTGCGAGCTGCGCACGGGTGATCAGGTGCCGGCCGACGGCATCGTGAGGGTCTCGGACGGTCTCGAGATCGACGAATCGCTGCTCACGGGCGAATCCGATCCCGTGGAGAAGGGGGTGGATGACCCCGTCATGTCGGGCAGCTTCGTGGTGGCCGGCTCCGGGCGCTTCCAGGCCACGGCGGTGGGCGCAGACGCCTACGCCCGCAAGCTCGCGATCGAGGCGCGTCGCTTCACCCTCGTGCACTCCGAGCTCGTGTCGGGGATCAACTTCCTGTTGCGGCTCATCCAGTGGGCGCTGTTCCCCACCGCGGGCCTGCTGTTGTGGCAGCAGCTGGAAAACAACGACCTCGAGGCGGCGCTCACCGGCACCGTGGCCGGGGTGGTGGGCATGGTGCCCGAGGGGCTGGTGCTGCTCACGAGCCTCGCGTTCGGGATCGCGGCGGTGACGTTGGCCCGGCGCAACGTCTTGGTGCAGGAGCTGCCGGCGGTGGAGGGATTGGCCCGCGTCGACGTGGTCTGCCTCGACAAGACGGGCACGCTGACCGAGGGTGAGGTGGTCTTCGACCGCATCGAGGCGCTGGGGGGCGCGCCGACCGACGAGATCGAGGCGGCGCTCGGGGCGCTCGCCGACGACGAGAACCGCAACGCGACCCTGGCGGCGATCGGCGCCGCGTTCGCGTCGGGCAACGGCTGGACACGGACCGGCGCCGTCCCGTTCTCGTCGGCCCGGAAGTGGAGCGCTGCCACCTTCGGCCCGCATGGATCCTTCGTGTTCGGCGCGCCCGAGATGGTGCTCGCCGGTGCGCCCGGTGACGCCCCCGTGCGGGCCCGGGCCAACGAGCTTGCCGGCGAGGGCAACCGCGTCCTCGTACTCGCTCGCAGCGCCGCCGCACTCGACGGCGAGACCCTCCCCGAGTCGTTGGAGCCGCTGGCGCTGGTGCTCCTCGAGGAGAAGGTGCGGCCCGACGCGGCGGACACGCTCGCCTACTTCGCCGAACAGGGAGTGACGCTCAAGGTGATCTCGGGCGACAACCCCCGCACCGTCGGTGCGGTCGCCCGCCGGGTGGGTCTGCCCGGCGGGCAGGAGCCGTTCGACGCCCGCGAGCTCCCCGAGGACAACGAGGCCCTCGCCGACGTCCTCGAGCGCCACAGCGCCTTCGGGCGGGTCAGCCCGCAGCAGAAGCGCGCGATGGTGCACGCGCTCCAGTCGCGTGGCCACGTGGTGGCGATGACGGGCGACGGTGTCAACGACGCGCTGGCGCTGAAGGACGCCGATATCGGTGTGGCGATGGGCTCGGGCGCGGCGGCCACGCGGGCGGTCGCCCAGCTCGTGTTGCTCGACGGCAGGTTCGCGACCCTGCCCGGTGTGGTGGCCGAGGGCCGGCGGGTGATCGCCAACATCGAGCGGGCAGCCAACCTCTTCGTCACCAAGACGGTGTACGCCACGCTCATCGCGCTGGCGGTGGTGGTGCTCGGATGGAAGTACCCGTTCCTTCCCCGCCATCTCACGATCGTGAGCACCTTCACCATCGGTATCCCCGGCTTCTTCCTCGCGCTCGCGCCCAACTCGCGGCGATATGTGCCCGGGTTCATCCGGCGGGTGCTCCGCTTCTGCGTGCCCGCGGGGATCGTGGCGGGCTTGGGCGCGCTGAGCGCCTACGGGATCGCGTTCCATCTGGACGCTCTCGGAGCGCGTGAGGCGCGCACGCTGGCCACGCTCGTGCTGGCCACGGTGGGCCTGTGGATCCTGGTGATCCTTGCCCGTCCGTTCACTCGGTGGCGAGCGCTGCTCGTGGCGGCGATGATCGCCGCGATCGGGGTGATCCTGGCCGCACCGGGGTTGCGCGACTTCTATGCGCTGGAGATACCTGCCGCCGGGGACATCGGCCAGGCCGCGTTGGTGGCCGTAGCCGCCATCCTGTTCGTCGAAGTGGGATGGCGGGCGACGAACGCGCTGGTGGCGCGGCGGGGCTGAACGGCTCCGCGCCCGGACCGGCTACAGCGCCGTTCCCACCAGCTCGCCCACGGCCCAGGTGATCCCCATCGCCAGCCCGCCGCCCACGATGACCCGGCCTGCGCCCCGCCGGGGGGCCGCGCCCCCGAGGTGCCCGCCCAGCGCTCCCGTGGCGCCGAGCAGCACGAGCGAGACCGCGGCGATGGCCGGGAGCCGGGCATCGGTGGGCACGGTCAGTGCGGCAACCAGTGGAGCCGCCGCGCCCGCGGCGAAGCTCACCGCTGAGCTCAGCGCGGCTTGGAGCGGGCGGGCTCGTACGGTCTCGGTGAGCCCGAGCTCGTCGCGCAGGTGGGCACCCAACGCGTCGGTGTGGGTGAGGCGCGTCGCCACCTCACGCGCCAGCGCGTCATCGAGCCCCCGGCGGCGATAGATCTCGGTGAGCTCGGCGAGCTCGATGTCGGGGCTCGTGAGCAGCTCCTGGCGCTCGCGGGCGATGTCGGCTCGCTCGGTGTCGCGCTGGGAGCTGACCGACACGTACTCGCCCACGGCCATGGACATCGCCCCGGCCACGAGGGCTGCGGCTCCGGCCACGGCGACCTGGTCGCGCACCGTGGTGGCGGCGGCCACGCCGAGCAGCAGGCTCGCGGTGGACACGATGCCGTCGTTGGCACCGAGGATCACTGCCCGCATCCAGCCGACCCGTCGGAATCGGTGCCGCTCCCGATGGAGCTCGGGCGCCGGGTCGTGGCGCACTCGGGCCCGAGCTCGTATCACAGCCAGTCTTTGTGGCGGAAAAACATGTACATCGGGACGACCAGCGCGGAGATCACCCCGAGCACCACGAGGAACCCGATGTGCCACTCGATGTCAGGAGCGTTGCGAAAGTTCATGCCGAGGATCCCGGTCACGAGCGTCGCCACGATGAGAATCGCGCCCCACGCGGCGAGCTTCTGCATGGAACGGTTCATCTGGTTCGATGCCACCGAGAGATCGGCGTCCCTGAGACTCGTGAGCACGTCGCGCTGGGACTCGACGAACTCAGCGACGCGCAGCACGTGGTCGTGCACGTCGTGGAGGTGGATCAGCGCCACCTCGTCGATGCAGGGCACCTCGCGCCGGAGAATCTCGCCGAGCACCTCACGGAGTGGGCTCACCGCCCGCCGGAACGACACGAGTGCACGGCCAAGCTCGAAGATCGCCTGGGGCTCGGCCTGCTTCCGGGGGCCATCGTTTCGGAACACGATGGCTTGGACCCGGTCGATCTCGTCGTCGATGGCGTCGGTGACGTCGAAGTAGCGATCGACGACGGTGTCGAGCAATGCCCACACGAGCAGACCCACGTTGGTCTCGCCGTGCGCGGCCCGCTGGCGCTCGAAGCGGTGACTCACGTCATCGATCGGAAACGCGGGTCCGTCCGCCTTGTCGCTGCTGGCGCGCTGAACGACCGTGAGCAGCCAGCCCGCGGCGAACACCACGTCGATCTCCCGGGTGCTGAACCGGTCGCGGGTGAGCACGGCATCGTGGAGCGCGACGTGGAAGTGGTCCTCGTAGCGTTCCAGCTTTGTGCGCTGGCCCGCCGACACGAGGTCATCGGTGGCGAGGTCGTGGATCCCGAACCGGTCCCCGAGCTCGCGCAGGTCGTCAGGGCTCGGCTCCTCGCACACGATCCAGGCCAGGCCCTGCTCGTGTGGATCGTCGGTGGCGACCGCGTCGAGGGCGATCGCCTCGGCCGGGCCCCCGCCGGATGGGTAGCGCCATGCCTGGATCACCCTTGGAGCCTACGAGAGCGCGTGGGCATGCTCGCTCCGGCGACGAGAGCGACAGAGCGACGAGCCGGACGAGCCGGACGAGCCGGACGAGCCCCGGATAAGCCGGTGGGTGCCGGTCAGTCGGTGGGTCGCGTCTGGTCGTGGAGGCGAGCCGCGTAGACCGCAGCCTGGGTGCGACGCTGCATCCCGAGCTTGGCGAGCAGGTTCGACACGTAGTTCTTGACCGTCTTCTCCGCGAGATGGACCTGGGCCGCGATCTGGCGGTTGGTGAGCCCCTCGGCGATGTGGTCGAGGATGCGCCGCTCCTGGGCGGTCAGCCGGGCGAGGCGCTCGTCGGTCTCGGGGCCCGCCCGCAGCCGCTCCAGCACCCGATTGGTGACGGCGGGATCGAGCAGGGTCTGCCCTGACGCGACGCGCCGTACCGCATCGACCAGATCGGTGCCCCGGATCTGCTTGAGGAGGTAGCCCGCGGCGCCGGCCATGATCGCGTGGATCAGCGCCTCGTCGTCGCTGAACGAGGTGAGGATGAGGCACTGGATCTCGGGATGGGCCGAGCGCACCTCCCGGCACACCGCGACGCCGTCACCGTCGGGCAGCCGCACGTCGATGAGGGCCACCCGGGGCCGGGTCGGAGGAATTCGGGCCATGGCCTCGGCGGCCGTTCCCGCCTCGCCGCACACCTCGATGTCGTCCTCGCGCTTGAGCAGCTCGCGCACGCCGCGACGCACCACCTCGTGGTCATCGAGCAGGAAGACGCGGATTGGGGTGTCCACGCCATAAGTCTAGGAACGTGAGCCGGTGGGCGCTCGGGGCTCAGGGGGAGCAGCGGGCGCCGCGCCGAGGAAGTATGCGCTCGAGCAGATAGAGGTTCACATAGTGGTCGATGCACGCCACCCCGCCGGCGTAGGCACCGTGCTCGACCGAGTCGAAGGTGACCAGCCGGGAGCCGCGCAGACGACGGCGCAGGTCGAGCGCACCGGCATACGGGGTGGCCGGGTCGTCAGTGGTGCCGATGATCAGCGCGCCCGGCGCGGTGACGCTGCGCACGTCGCCGAGATCGTCACGGTCGAGGTCGTCACGGCGGGGCCGCGGGAGGCGTGGGTCACAGCCGAGCGGTGAGGAGGCGAAGAAGGGGCCGAAGAACGGGAACTCGGCGACTGCGGCGTCGAACCCGGCGCGGAACTCGTCGTAGCTCGCGTAGGGGTCACGCCGGTCGGCGCAGCGGATGATCCCGATCACCTCCTGAAGGTTGTTGTACGTGCCGTCCGCGTTCCGACCCGTCAGCCCATCGGCGAGGAGCTGGAGGGTGTGAGCCCGCCCGTCGCGTGCCTCGGTGAGCGCCTGGGCGAGTGCCGGCCACCCGTTGGCGCGGTCGTACAGCGCCGCCGCAATCGCCAGGTAGAACGAGGTGGCACCGGCGACCCGTCCATCGCCGGCCGGCAGCGTTGCCCCGGCCTCGAACTGGGCGCGCAGGGCCATGAGCGCACCACGCGGATCACTCCCGAGCCCGGACGAGCATGCAGATTGCCCCGCGCAGGCGTCGAGGAACAGCTCGAGGGCATGCTCGAATCCCATGAGGGTGGCGTGGCGCTCGGACTCAGGACTGGCCGACAGATCGACGGCGCTGTCGAGTACCAGTGCGCGCACGCGTCGCGGGAACATCTGGGCGTAGGCGGCGCCGATGACCGTGCCGTACGAGAAGCCGAGGTACGTGAGCTTGGGGTCGCCGAGCGCGGCGCGGATCCGGTCGAGGTCCCGGGCCACGTTGCGGCTGCCGACGCGGGCGAGCCAGGAGCCGTGACGGTCGATGCACGCCTGCGCGACGTCAACTCCGGCGAGGGTCGGGCCGTAGAACGCGGGCAGCTCGGCGACGGAGTCCGGGGTGGGGTCGGTGGCGAGCAGGCGCTCGTAGGTGGCGTCGTCGACGCAGTCGATCGGCTGCGATGACCCGGTGCCACGAGGGTCGAAGCTCACGATGTCGAAGCGAGCGCGCACGGGCGCCGGCAGCGAACGGCCGAGGACTCGCAGGGTCTGGGTGCCCGGGTAGCCCGGACCACCGAAGTTCACCACGAGCGATCCGATCCGGTGGGCGGGGTCCGTCGCCGGGAGCCGGGCGAGCGCGAGCTCCAGGTGATCGCCGCGCGCCTGGCGGTAGTCGACCGGCACGCGGAGGTGGGCGCACTCGAACCCGCCCGTGCAGGAGGTCCACGTGGGCGTGGGCGTGGGCGTGGGCGTGGCGCGTGGCGCGCTCGCCGGCCCCGCCGCTCCCGTCGCTCCCGCCGTCGCGGGGATGCACGAGATGGCGATCGAACACGCGCCCACGAGCGCGAGCACCCGGCGACGCACGCCGGGATCGTACCGGGTGGCCGAGACGCGTTCGGTAGCGTCATCGTGGCGTGTGCGCTCGACTCGGGAGGACGCCGGCGAATGGCTCGCTACCTGACCCAGGAATGGCTCGACGATGCTCGGCGCACGTTCGGCGGTGCCACGCGCGTGGCCGAATTGACCGTCGTGGTGCAGTCCGTCGTCACGGGAGCACCCGGGGGCGACATTGCCGCCGCCTGGCGTCTCGAGGACGGCCTCCTCACGGAGGCCGAGTTGGGCCGGATCGCCGAGCCCGATGTGACCCTCACCGCGACCTGGGCCGATGCCGTCGCGATCGCTCGGGGTGAGCTCGACCTGAGTGTCGCCTTCATGCAGGGCCGCGTGAAGGTCAGCGGCGACATGGGCGCGGCGATGCAGCTGCTGCGCTCGAGCAGCGGCCCCGAGGGGGCGGCGCTGCGGGACGCGCTCCGGTCGTCGACCGAGTTCTGAGCCGGGAAGGGCGCACCCCTCGACCACACCCTCGACCACACCCCTCGACCACACCGGGGGGGACGCGAGGCTGTGCGACGCTGCGTCTGGCCCTAACGTGGCCCGGGTGCGGAGCTCCGTGATCCACCGGCGCGCGCCGGCGTTGCTCGCGGTCCTGATCCTGGTGTCCTCCGCGTGCTCGGGTGGCGAGGACGAATCAGGGGGTGGCCGCACCACCGGGACGCGCCCGCAGGCGACCACGTCGACCACCGCCGGGCCTGGTTGCCGGTTCATCGTGGCCAGCGACGGGCGGCGCCGGCGCGGTGTCGCGGCGGATCAGACAGTGGAGTACCTGGTGGACGCGGTGGCCGAGCCCACCGGCTGCTACGACAAGATCACGTTCACGTTCGACCCGGGCGACGGGCCCGACCTCCCGCCCGGGTATCACGTGGAGTACCGGGAGCCGCCCTTCGTCGAAGGCGTCAATTCCACGACCGAGGGGTTCGGTGACGCGCACGCGGTGATCTACGTGGAGATCGAGCCGGCCTCGCAGACCGACCGCCGGGCCGGCGGGGCGGTGCAGACCTACAAGGGAAATCTTCGGTTGCGGCTCGAGGACATGAGCCACACCGTGATCGTGGAGTTTCTGCGCGACATCCCTGATCCGACCCCGGACGTTCCCGACGACGACAAGATCGTCTGGCTCATCGGGCTCGACACGGCCATGCCGTTCACCGTGGATGCCGCGAACCAGCCTCCTCGCATCACGGTGTACGTGATGAACGAGCGGGCGGGTCGGCGCTGATCGGTGGCGGCGCTGGCAATCCTCGACGACGACGGTGAGGTGCTGCGCCTCGACGACGACGAAGCGGCCTCGCTCCTGTCGTTCACGGGCGGCCTCGAGGCGGCCACCGTGTCGTCGTGCCCGGGGTGCCGGAGCCGGGTGCTCGCGAGCGTGGCGGTCGTCGACCTCCTCGAGGACGCGCCTTCGCACCCGCGAGTGACGGAGCTGCGGGAGCTGGCCGAGGAGGCTCCGACGCTGCACCTCTATGTGGAGGACCTGACCACACAGTGCCGGCACGCCCAGTGGCGGGATCCGGGGTTCGGCGAGTGGGCCCAGGCGCTCGACGAGATGGAGGACGACCGCACCTGAGTGTCGGGCGGCCTACGGATCGAGAATCCGGCTCGCGAGCTTTCCGAGCGCGAGACCGATCCCGGCACCGGCCACAACGTCGGATGGGTGATGGATGCGGGTGTATACGCGACTCGTGGCCACGAGAGCCGCGAGCGCGAAGTAGCCCGCACCCCACCGCGTCCGTCGTGACAGCAGCGTCGCGGCACAGAACCCGGTCACGGCGTGCCCCGACGGGAACGACGACGTGATCGGCCTCCGCATCCCGTAGGGGAGCGCGCCGTCGTGCTCGTAGTGCTCGGACGGACGGCCGCGGCGGAACCACGACTTCACGATCCCATTGGTGAGGACGGACTCCGCAGTCAGTACGCCGGCGAAGCGCAGCGCCCACCCGGGGTCACCGCGACGCGCGCCTCGGGCCGCTCCGATCGCCAGCCACATGAGCCCGTGGTCGCACGCACTGGACAGCCCGTAGAAGAGCCGATCGAGCGAGCGCGAGCGCCAAGGCTCGATCGCCTTCTCGATCGACTCGTCGAATGTCCGCACGGTGTTCGCGAACCGGTGCACACCAACGAGCCTACTGGTGGCGCAGTGGCTCCTGGATTTGACTACCCGAGCGCCAGCGCAGGCTCGACCGGCTCTTCGACGGGCGCAGCAGGCCCACGCAACGCCTCGGCTTCGGCCGGGTCACCGCCATGGGCGGGACAGTAGGGCCGGAACGTGCAGTAGTCGCACAGGCGCGATGGGTGGGGACGGAAGTCGTCACGCGCGCATGCTCGCTCGATCGCCGACCACAGGGCGACGGTTCTGCGTTCCACTCCCGTGCACTTCTGGTCCTCGACCGTGGCGATGATGGCCTCGGGCTTGGAGAGGTACAGCAGCTGCACGCGGGCGGGGCGGCGCCCCAGCATCCGCTCGCAGAGCAGCGCGTACGTGTGGACGCCGGCGAGGCTCTTGGCCTCGTAGAACTCCGAGGGTACGGATCCGGTCTTGTAGTCGGTGACGATCCACTCGCCGTCGGGCCCGACCTCGAGGCGGTCGATGACGCCGCGCAGGCGCACTGCGCCGAGGTCGGCCTCGAGCTTGAGCTCGAGACCGATCGGGTGCACCGAGGTGGGGTCCTCGAGGGTGAAGTAGCGCCGCATCAGCTCGTGGGCGTCGCTCCAGAACACCGCCCACTCCTCATCGCTCATGGTGAGCTGCGTGAACTCCTCGTCGTTGGCCAACGTGGCGCGCGCGCGCTCGAGGTCGGCCGCGCCCGCGCTCGGCGTCCGCTCGGGCGCGGGCCGGTCCAGCAGGTACTGGAGGGCGAGGTGGACCGCGGTCCCCTTGGCCGTCCAGGGCGACGGCGGCTCGGGCAGGCGGTCGACGTAGGAGAAGCGGAACGCGAGCGGGCACGACTTGAACGCCGCGATCGAGCTCGGCGACAGGGAGTGCGGCAGCGAACGGCCCATCAGTCCCACCTGGCTCGCGTTCTCACTCATGAGCCGACGGTACAGGGGGGGTGTGACATCCACGGGGACCGCCCCGGGGACCGCCCGGGGACCGCTCGGGGACCGCTCGGGGACCGCGGGGGAGAAGCTCCCGGGATCAGGCGCGGCGATGGGATGCGACGTAGCGCTCGAGCGCGCGGCCGCTCTCGTAGCTGGCGATCAGGGCCGAGCGGGTGGTCGTGCCGGGATGAGCGGCCACGTGCCAGAGCCGCTGTGTGTCGATCACGTAGCGGGCGCCCCGGTGCAGGGGCAGGTGGACCTCGGTCGCAGGGTCGGGGCGCCCGTCGGGGCCCTGCTCCATGAGCACCATGAAGCTGTCGGGATGGTCGGTGAGCTCGATCCACGAGCGCACCACCCAGCCCGTGCCCGGTGGGTTGAAGCGGTTGTTGTCGTCGCGGTGGATGTGGCGGATGGCCTCGGCGTAGGTCTGGGGCTCGAGTCGGATCACGCGGACCCGCCCGAAGTCGGCGCCCACGGCCTTCACCGCGGCGACGATCGACGGGCAGCGGGGCGCGTTGACGGTGAGGCGTCCGCCCTTGTCGGGACGTTCCTCGCCCGGCTTCCAGAAGCCCTGGCAGTCGAGCTCGCCGTCGGCGGTGGCGATCGGCGCGAAGTTCGTGTCGCCCCCGCTCTTCCAGTTCATGTACTCGAGCGAGTCGTACTCGTCGGCGGGGATCGGGGGATCGAGGTCCGTCAGCGCCACGTAGCCCGACTCCTCGAGGGCCTCCAGGCGGTAGTGGTCGGTGTGGAGCGGGATCTCCGTCGACCAGTGCGGCGTGGGCAGGAGGTCACGCAGCATCGCGGCCGTGGGGACGGCCTCGACCGACTCCACGGTCCCGCGGGTTCCTGCCGTCTCGCCGCTGCCCGTGGCGTCCATGTTCTCCAGTGTACGGACGGGGGTCGCGCCGCTGGTCATCCGGTCTCGGCGAACGCCCCCCTCCCGGTGAGTGCACCACGCCGCCAACGGTCGGGCGTCAGCACGAGCGCGCGCGGGTAGTCCTCGAACATCCACCGGGCGAAGTTGCGCCGCGTCCAGTCGCTGAGCCCGGCGGCGCGCACCGCACCCCGGGCACCGAACGGCGACCGCAGCACGTGGCCGAGCACGGCCGCGAACCACAGATCGCGCCCCAGCGCGCGCCGCACGCGGCGACGGTACGTGTCGGTGACGCTCGCCACGCTCCCGGCCGCACCCCCAGCCGCGATGGCCCGGGCCGCGAGCGAGCCGGTCTGGAGGGCCTGGGCGATCCCCTCCCCGGTCATCGGGTCGACCACGCCGGCGGCGTCGCCGGCGAACAGCACGCGGCCCCGCGCCAGACCCACGGTCGAGAAGCGGGCGGGGATCGGCCAGGCCCGCACGGGCCCCTCGGCTCGCGCGTCCGGACCGAGGATCGCTCGGAGGCTCGGACGCTCCAGCATCCCGGCGGCGAGGTGGTGCAGCGCTCGTCCCGCGCCGGTCTCGGTGGCGCCACGCGCGACGCCGAAGCCCACATTGGCGCGCCCACCGGGCAATGGGAAGACCCACGCGTACCCGGGGAGCAGATCGGCATCGAAGACCACCCACTGGCGGCGCTCGCCCACTCCGGTGACGTACTGGCGGAACGCGTGCCACGTGCCGAGGTCGGCGGGTCGGGCGGGCTCCACGAGCCGCCGGGTCGACGAGTAGTGCCCGTCCGCCGCCACGAGATATGAGGCCTCGACCCGACGGCCGTCATCGAGAGTGGCGACCAGGCCGTCGTCGTGGGACTCCACGCCGCGAAGGGCAGCCCCTTCGAGCACGCTCGCCCCCTGGCTCCGGGCGGTGGCTACGAGCGCGGCGTCGAGCTCGAGACGGGGCACGACCGCCGAGAAGTGGCCCCGGTTCGGCATCGGCAGTCCGACGCGGCGCCCCGAGGGCGAGACCACCACGGTCTCGCGCACACGCTCGTAGCCGGCCAGCTCGGGGGCGGCCACGCCGAGGTGCTCGAGCCAGCGCAGCGCGGCCGCGGTGAGGCCGTCACCGCACGTCTTGTCGCGGGGGAACGCGGCCTTGTCGACCACCTGCACGTCGAGCCCGCGGCGGCGGGCCGTGATCGCGGCGGCACACCCAGCCGGGCCGGCGCCGACCACGAGCATGTCTGGTCGGGACGTGGCGGCGCTCACGGTGCCCGAGCCTAGGGAAGCGAGCCGAGTCGTCACCCACCGCCGCCACTTCGACGTTGCCACTTCGACGTTGCCACTTCGACGTTGCCACTTCGACGTTGGTGGAGGCGCCCGGCAAGAATGTCGGTTCCGGCCGATCCCGAGCGCGAGCGTGTCGGGCCGATGACGCCGCTGAGGAGAGCCATGGAGGACGGGTTGCACCTCCAGCGTCTCGTTCGAGACATCCCCGACTTCCCCAAGCCCGGGATCGTCTTCAAGGACGTGACGCCCCTGTTCGCCGACGCCGCGGCCTTCGACGAGGCGACCATGCTCATGGCCGCCTCGTTTCCCCTGGAGGTCACCCAGGTCGTGGCCATCGAGGCGCGGGGCTTCATCCTCGGAGGGCCCATCGCGCGGCGCCTTGATGCCGGCCTGGTGCCGGTGCGCAAGCCCGGGAAGCTGCCGTGGGCCACGCACGCGCACACCTACGAGCTCGAGTACGGCACGGACACCCTCGAGATCCATCGCGACGCTCTCGCTCCCGGTGACCGCGTGCTCGTGGTCGACGACGTGCTGGCTACCGGCGGCACCGCCGAGGCCACATGTGGGCTGATCAGCGAGCACTTCGCGTGCGAGATCGTGGGCGTGGCGATCCTCCTCGAGCTGGTCGCCCTGAACGGCCGGGCCCGGCTCGAGTCGCGGGGTCACCGGGTCGAATCGGTGCTGCACATGGGGTGATCGTGCCCCCATGGCCCGCAGGTTTCCGGCACCGCCCGGCCCCTACGCTCAGGTACCGGGGCCCGGATGCCGATACCTCTTCTGAGGGGTGGTGCTCGGCAAGCCCGAGCCTGGAGGTCGGAGTCCCATGCAGCCATTGATGCGCAAGATCGTGATCGCGGGGGTCTGCCTCGCGGTCGCCGGATCCGGCGTGGCCGCGGCCGAGCTGCTCGGCGGCTCCGACGGGCCCCGAATCGAGGGCACCGCCGCGGGTTCGTCGTCACACTCGGACGACCAGGACGAGCGCTCGGGCAAGGACGGCGGCGGCGCGGCGAAGGGGAGCGACGGATCGGCCGCGCAGCTCGATTCCTCCGGCTCATCGGCCATCGCCAAGCCCAAGGCGCCGGCCCCGCCTTCGACGTGCACCATGAGCCCGATTCAGTTGGTGGTGCCACCGACAGTGGAATCCGGGACCACGGCCGAGATCGACGCGACGGCGAGCTACGTGTGCGGCCCGGGTCCGGTGACGGTGCGGATCAGCGCGAGCGTGGTGGTCGGAGGGCTCACGTACGACGTCTCCCTCGCCAACCCCGACTACGTGCTCCAGGGCTCGTCGGTCCTGGCCCAGACTGCCCTGGTGCCGATCCCGGAGGGTGCGGCACCAGGCACCTACGTCGTCACCGTGCGAGCCACCGTGGGCGGGATCGAGATCGCCCGAGGCTCTGCCTCGGTAGTGGTCGTGGACGTCGCCTGACTGGTCTTGACGGCGTGACGCGCCGTGACGGGGCACCTCGCCACGTGTCTCCGCTCAGGCGCTGCGGTGGCGCTGCGGACTTCGGTCCTCGCAAAATTGTGCACCCCGTTCGACTCGGGCGTCCCGCTGGCTACCCTCCCGGGGTTCGGCCGCGACTGACGGTCGCCAATCGTTTCGCCAACCCTCCTCGCGGTGCGTCGTGTCAGTCCGCGAGGTCCACCACCACGGGGGCATGGTCCGACGGTTGTTGGCCCTTGCGGGCGTTGCGGTCGACGAGTGCCCACGTGACCCGCTTCGCCACCGGCGCCGTGACCAGCACCAGATCGATGCGCATCCCGCGGTGCTGGTGGAAGTCGCCGCGGCGGTAGTCCCAATACGTGAAGAGCCCGTCGTCGGGGTAGACGAGGCGGAACGCGTCGACGAAGCCCCAGTCCTTCACTGCCGCCACGGCATCGCGCTCGGGAGCGGTCACATGGGTCGCGCCCTCGAACGCCTTGGGCGACCAGACGTCACGGTCCTCGGGGGCCACGTTGAAGTCGCCGAGCACCGCGACCGGGTCATCGGGGCTCGCGGTGGCGGCGAGCCAGTCGCGCAGCGACGCCAGCCACTCGAGCTTGCGTGCGTAGAAGTCGGTCCCGACCTCGCGGCCGTTGGGCACGTACACGCTGACTACGCGCACGCCCCCGCACGTGGCCGCGAGCACCCGGGCGTCGCCCTCGTAGGCATCGGCGATCGGACCCGCGCCCTCCCCGCCCGTCACGCCCGCCGTACCGGCACCGTCAGCCCCGCCGACGGCGAACCCGGTGGACACGTCGGCGAGCCCCACCCGCGACAGGATGGCGACGCCGTTCCAGCGGCCCTCGCCGTGGTGGGCCGCGTCGTAGCCCAGGGCGGAGAAGGTGAGGTGGGGGAAGGCGTCGTTGGCGAGCTTGGTCTCCTGGAGACAGCACACGTCGGGCTGGGCGTAGGCGAGCCACTCTTCGACCCGGGGCAGCCGGGCCTTCAGCGAGTTGACGTTCCAGGTGGCAAGTCGCATGGGCTCATCATGGCTCCGGGCCGGTCCTCGAGTCGGGCTCGCGACGCGTCACGACTCGACGAGCGCCCGGACCCGAGCCACATCGCGCTCGAGGTGGTCGGCGTCGTCGGCCACGAGCGTCACGTGGCCGAGCTTGCGCCCGGCGCGGGGCATCTTCTCGTAGTCATGGAGGAAGGCACCGGTGAGGCCGGCAAGGGCCGCGGGCTCCGGCATCGCACCGATGCAGTTGACCATCGCCGCAACGCCTCGCGCCGCGGTGGATCCGAGGGGGAGTCCGAGGATCGCCCGCAGGTGGTTCTCGAACTGGCTCGTGGCCGCACCTTCGATCGTCCAGTGGCCGGAGTTGTGCACGCGGGGTGCGAGCTCGTTGGCGAGGAGTGCGCCGTCGCGCTCGAACAGCTCCACGGTGAGCACGCCCACGTGGTCGAACTCGTCCAGCAGGGCGCGCGCGAGGGCCTCACCCTCGGCCCGCATCGTGTCGCCGAGCCGCGGCGCCGGCGCCCGGCTGATCCGCAGGATCCCGTCCGCGTGGGAGTTCTCCACGAGCGGGTAGCACGCCGTGGCGCCGTCGAGGCCCCGCACGGCGATCACCGAGAGCTCTCGGTCGAAGTCCACGAGCTCCTCGGCGATGAGCGGCGCGTCGCCGAGCGCATGCCAGGCCCCGTCGAGCTGGGCGGCGCTCCGCACCACCTGTTGGCCCTTGCCGTCGTAGCCCCCGTGGCGCCGCTTCACCACGATGGGCAGGCCGAGCCGCTCGGCGGCAACGTCGAGCGTGGCGCGGCTCTCGACCCGGAGGAACTTCGGTGTGGCGATGCCGAGCCGCTCGAAGGCCTGCTTCTCGGCCAGCCGATCCTGGGCGGTCTCGAGCACCCGGGCTCCGGGTCGCACCGGTGCGAGGGTGGCGGCATGGCGAGCGGAGGCCGCGGGGACGCCTTCCCACTCGTAGGTCACGACCGCGGCACCGTCGGCCAGGCGCGTCACCGCGTCGAGATCGTCGAGCGCCGCGACGAGCAATGGACCCATGCCGCCCGCGCTCGCGTCGGGTGAGGGGTCGAGGAACCGGAACGAGCATCCGAGCGCACCACCGGCGAGCCCGAGCATGCGCCCGAGCTGGCCACCCCCGAGCACGCTCACGAGTGGTCGGTCGCCGCCGGGGGTCATGCGGGCGGCGTGCGTGCGCGCCCTAGCAGCCGAACGCCTCGGTCGGGCAGCTCAGCGTGAGCGCCAGAGTGCCGTCGGCGGCCCGGGTCAACGACACGACGATCTTGTCCACGAGCCCGTTGCGCATCGCCCGCACCGAGGTGGTGCCGACGGTGGCCTCGAACTCGAGCAACGTGGGCTTGATGTCGAGCGTCTGGCTCACGAAGATCGGCGCCGACGTGTACTGCACCGGTCCGCTCACCACCTTCACGCGCACGCTGGTGGAGAACTGGTTGGTCACCTCGACCTGCTCCGGGATCACGTCGGAGAAGTTCTGGGTGAGGGCGGGCCCCGAGCCGCCGCGCCCGCCGGTGGGACTGATCACCGTGAAGCGCCCTTCACACGCGGCCACCTCGATCGTGTTGCTCGGCTGGGCCTCGAAGCCGGCCAACGCGGTGACGACACAGGATCGGGGGATCGCGACGCTGAGCTGCTGATTCGACGGGACAGGGATCGTGGCGCTCTCCAGCGGGGCACGGGCCACGGTGAACTCGGCCGGGTCATCGGTCTCGTTCATGAGGACGATCTCGATCTCGTTGCCCGGGCTCGGCGCGTCGTCCACGAAGACCGAGACCGGGCCGAAGCGGCGGGGGAGCCGGCGGTCCACCTGGTCGCGGAACGACGCCAGGCCGACGCCCGGCTCTTCGGTGAGGATCTCGACGCTGAACCGCAGGATCTTGCGCTCGGCGTCGTAACGAGGATCTTCGAGGACCGCGACCACGATGTCGGAATCCTCGTCACCCCCGGCCAGGACCACGGCTGCGTTCGGCGCGCTCGTGGCGAACTGCCGGTCCCAACGATCCACGAAGCGCGCGAGCGGGACGGCGCGCACCACGCGCGCGGGTCGGTCGCTGAAGGCGGCGACGGTGCTCGTGACGTCGCGCAACACGAGCGCCCCGGAGTTGCCGTCGCCGTCGATGCGCAGCGAGCCCTTCTCGGCCGAGAGCGCGAACAGGAACGCGATGTCGGTGGTCCGAGGGTCGGTCCCGGCCCCGGCGGGAGCGAGGCTCATGACCGCGAGGCACGCGGCGATCCCGACGATCCCGAGGCTCCCCAGCATCCGCGCGCGGGGGATGGGCGAACGAAGGTGCGTGCTCATGCGGGCCATCGCCAGATCGTAGGCGGGGGAGCCATGGCCGCCTCGCCGAACCTGGCTCAGCTCGTGGCGTCGTCCGCGGTCGTGCCCGTCGCGGGCGTCGTGGGCGTCGCGGGCGGAGCCGGTGCCTTGGACTGGCCACGTTGCGCACGCCGGTCACGCCGGCCACGCAGTCGCCGCCGGGGAGGCGCCACGAACGCGATGAGCACGCCGATCACGATGCCGACCCCGACCGCCACGAAGACCATGTTGGTGCCCAGCGCGATCACTTTGAAGGAGACCAGCCAGATGGCCAGGCCTATCCCGAAGAGGAGCCCGCCGAGGATCGCTCGCACCGGGCGTCGTGTGCCTCGTGCCATCCCCTCAGCCCCCCAGGTCCGGCCGGCCGGCCGATGGCGGGCCACCCGGGCCCTCGGTTTGCTCCAGGGTGGGCTCGATGTCGACGCCGGTGATCGTCTCCACCGCGAGCGCGGCGGCCCCGACCGGCCAGCCCAACAGGAGGAGCAAGATGCCCATCAGCAGCGCGAGCGTCCCCACGTAGAAGGGGATGCTGCGCAGCACGCTGCTCGTGGTCTCGATCCAGCCACTGGCCACGCATTGCGCACCGTTCGCGCCTCGGCCCACGTACTCGATCTTCACCAGCCCGGCGAACGCGTCCATGCGGCCGAGGAAGCCGGCGTCGATGGTGAGCCGCTCCTTCAGCGACTCGACGCCCTCTTTCTGGGTCTCACCCCGGCGGTTCCTGATCTTGCCGCCGAACGAGACCGCGATCGCCCCCGATGTGGAGGCCTTCCAGCTGCCGTTCTGGAGCACTTGGTTGGTGTTGCCGCTGTACGCGAGGAATCCCTCGGGGTCGACCTGGAGCGGATCGTCCTGCGTGGCACCGCGTCCGGGCCCGCGCGCGCTGTCGATCGCTACCCGGTTGCGGTTGAGCGAATCGACCTCCCACGAGCAGCCCTTCGCGGTGCCGGCGCCTGCGGGTGCGGCGCCGAACGCCACGAGGCCCGCGACGAGGCCCGCCGTGGCGAGCAGTGCACCGACTCGGCGCATCCCCCTACCCCCCGTCTCGGGTCCGGCGCCTCATCCCTCGCCTCGCCCCACGTAGCGGACCCGGTCTCGGACCCAC
>CAZCYE010000005.1:27611-34389 GCA_964502775.1 uncultured Bifidobacteriaceae bacterium
GGCGTGTCGAGCCCGAGATGGCGCGTGCCGGGGCCCTGGTCGTCGCGGTCCTGGTGGCCGCCTCGGTCCTGGGGTGGTGGCTCGGCGGCTCGCGGCGCACGGCGTACCCGCACGCTCGTGTCGTCGAGGTGGCCGACGGCGACACGCTCGTGGTGGAGCTCCCGGATGGACGCACCGACACCGTCCGCCTGTTGGGTATCGACACCCCAGAGACCCATCACCCGACCAAGGGCGTGGAGTGCTTCGGCCCCGAGGCGTCCGCGTTCACCACCGCCCAGCTGCTCGGACGCACGGTGCAGCTCGAGCTCGACGTCGAGGAGCGCGACCTGTACGGGCGGCGTCTCGCGTACGTCAGCGTCGACGGACACCGCTTCGAGGAGGTGCTGCTCCGGCGGGGCTACGCGCGGCTGCTCGTGATCCCGCCCAACGTTCGCCACGGTCGCGAGTTCCTGGCGCTCGAGCTCGAGGCCCGTCGGGCCGGGCGAGGCCTGTGGGGCGCGTGCTGAAGCCGATGAGGTGGGCGCGGACACCGACCGAAAGCCAGACTGCGAGCGAAATTGAGAGGACCCCGAGTAGCCATTGCGCCGAAGCGCTCCGGACTCCTCGGGGCCCTCGTCCCTTCGGACTACCCCTCTCGCCGTTGACCACGCACCCGGGCAGGTGCGCCGGTTCGGCTACCGAGGTCGGGCTCGGGCGGCCCTTCCCCGGGTTCGATGACAGCCCCGGTACTCGGTGCCGAAGCGAACTCCGACACTCGGGCACCGACCACGCCGCTCCGACCCGTCTTCCGGCCTGACCGGTTCGCACCGTCCAGACCGGTCCCGTGCCTTCGCGGACGCCGGCTCGCTGAACGTACGCCTGGGAGTCCTCCCGGTCAAGAGGGATTTCTCGTCTCGGCGTTAGGTTGGCGCGGTGACTCGGCGACGCGCGTGCACGTGATCCAGGTCTCGCGCCGTCGCTTCGACGAGCTGGTCGCGGCCGCGCTCGACGCCTTGCCCGAGGAGTTCGCGCGCGAGATGCACAACGTCGCGGTGGTCGTCGAGGACTGGCCGCGGGGGGAAGGAGCGGAGACACATGGTCGTCGACTCCTCGGGCTCTACGAGGGGGTGCCGCTCACGCGGCGTGGACCCCTCAGCTACTCCGGTGCGACACCGGATCGCATCACGATCTTCCGCGGGCCGTTGAGCGCGTCGGCGTACGACGAAGACGACCTCACCGCGCGCGTGCGGACGACGGTGTTCCACGAGGTGGGGCACTACTTCGGGTTGAGCGACGAGCGACTTGCCGAGCTGGGCTGGGCCTGACGCTTACCTGACGTGACGGTTTGGGCGCCACCTACCATGGCGCCGTGATCCGACGGCACGCCTGGCGAAACTGGAGCCGCAACCAGGTGTGCCGGCCCGCGGCGATCGAGTCGCCTCACACCCTGGCCCAGGTCGTGGATGCCGTTCGTCGTGCGCGAGGCGCGGGCCAGCGGGTGAAGGTGGTCGGGAGCGGCCACTCGTTCTCCGACATCGCCTGCACCGGCGGACGGATGATCTCGGTCGAGGGCTTGGCCGGCGTGCTGTCCGTGGACGCCGAGGCCGGCTCGGTCACCGTGGGCGCCGGTACCACCATCCGCCATCTCAACCGCGAGCTCGCCGGCCGTGGGCTCGCGCTCGAGAACCTCGGTGACATCGACCGCCAGACCATCGCCGGCGCCATCGCCACCGCCACCCATGGGACCGGCGTGGCGTACGGGGGGCTGGCCACATTCGTGCAGGGACTCGAGCTCGTCACCGCGGACGGCGAGGTGCTGCGCTGCTCCGCCACCGAGGAGCCCGAGGTGTTCCACTGCGCCCGCGTTGGGCTCGGGGCGCTCGGTGTGGTCACGAAGGTGACGCTGCGGTGCGTGCCAGCCTTTGCCCTGCACCACGTGGAGCACGTCCGTCGACTCCCCGACCTGCTCAACGAGATCGACGAGCTGAGCGCGAGTCACGACCACTTCGAGTTCTACTGGCTGCCCCACACCGATACCTGCGCGACGATCGCGAACAACCGCACCGATGATCTCGCGCGCTCGCAGAAGGGCATCCAGCGGTGGCGGAGCGAGATCTTCTACCAGAACTACTTGTTCGGGACCATCGTGCGGGCCGGACGGGTGGTTCCCGCGCTCGTGCCGCGGATCGCCGGTCTCGTCGCCGGCACCGTGAAGGGTCGGGAGTACGTCGATCGGAGTGAGCGGGCGTTCATCACCGCGCGCATCCTGCGCTTCATGGAGATGGAGTACGCGCTGCCGCGCGACCGCGCCGCCGAGGCAGTGCTCGGGGTGCGCGAGCTCATCGATGCTGCGGGCTTGCGCGTGAACTTCCCCGTGGAGGTGCGCTTCGCGGCGGCCGACGACATCCCGCTCAGCATGGCCCAGGGCCGCGACACGTGCTACGTGGCGGTGCACATGGCACGCGGGGTTGGCTACGAGGCGTACTTCCGGGGCGTCGAGACGTTCATGGAGCGCCTGGGCGGCCGGCCGCACTGGGCCAAGGTGCACTACCAGCGGGCCGAGACGCTGGCTCCGCGCTACCCCGAGTGGGAGCGGTTCCGCTCCGTGCGCCAGAAGCTCGACCCCGAGGGCTCCTTCGCGAACGCGTACCTCGACCGGGTCCTCGGCCCGGCGTAGTCTGCCCCCGTGCCCTACCCATCGCACCTGATCAACGAGGGCGAGACCGTCGCGCTCGACCTTCGGCCTCACTGGTGGTACTTCTCGAAGCACATCTTCACGGGCATCCCGCTGCTGGCCGCCCTGATCGCCACCAGCAGTATCAAGAACGACGACCTCGAGAGCGTGCTGTTCACCATGTTCGTGGTCGTCGCGGTGGTCTGGGCCACGTGGCTCCTCTACAAGTTCCTCGAGTGGACGCGTACGTACTTCCTGGTCACGAGCGACCGGGTGGTGTTCCGGTCGGGCCTGCTGTCGCGGCGCGGCGTCGAGATCCCCTTGGAGCGGGTCAACAACATCAACTTCCACCAGACGCTTTGGGAGCGCATCATCGGGGCGGGCAATCTCGACATCCAGTCGGCTGGCGAGGAGGGAACCTCGTACTTCGAGGACGTTCGGCACCCCGATGGCGTGCAGCAGGAGATCTACCGCCAGATGGAGGCCAACAACCTCCGGGGTACGGGCGCCGGTGCGATCGGCGCGGCCGTGGCCGACGCGCTCGGCCGCTCCGACACCAACCCGTCGCGCGGCGGTGCCGGTGAGGATGTTGCCGCCAAGGTCGAGCAGCTGGCGAAGCTGCGCGACGAGGGCCACATCACTGCCAAGGAATTCGAGCAGCGCAAGGCGCGCCTCCTCGATCGTCTCTAGGCGCGCGCCGCGGACGTACCGCGGCCATCTAGGCTCGGCGCCATGGAGCGCATTCGCAACTCGTGGGCCCTCGGCAAGGTGTCGTGGTCGATCCTTCGATCCGACCGAACGCTGGCAGTCTTTCCCCTGCTCTCGGTGTTCGCCACCCTGGGCGTGTTCGGCCTGTTCGCCGGGCTCGTGGCCCTCACCGGCCTCCAGGACGGCGCCGGCAACGACGGGCTCGAGCCCATCGGCTGGGTCTTCGTCGGCTGCGCGTACTTCGCGCTCGCGTTCGTCGCCACGTTCTTCACCGCCGCGCTCGTCCACGGTGCCAACGAGCGCCTCGAGGGCCGCGGAGCGACGCTCGGCGAGTGCCTCGGGTCGGCGCGGTCGAAGCTGCACCGGCTCCTCCCGTGGGCGATCGTGCAGGCCACCGTGTCGGTGATCATCCGGACGGTCGAGGAGCGCTTCGGCATCGTCGGCCAGATCATGGCGGGCCTGCTCGGGGCCGCGTGGGGCGTCGTCACCTTCCTCACCATCCCCGTGATCATGCTGGAGGATCTCGGCCCGATCGCGGCCTTGAAGCGCTCGGGTGCCCTGCTCTCGCGCACGTGGGGCGAGAACATCGCGGCGCAGTTCGGCTTCGGTCTGCTCGCGTTGGTGGCGAGCCTCCCGGGGATGCTGCTGATCGGCCTGGGTGTGGGCTCGGGGAGCCTCGTGGTGGCCGTGGCCCTCGGCATCGTGGGGGGAGCGTGGATCGTGGTGGTGTCGCTCGCGGTTGCCGCGATGACCGGCATCTACCAGACCGCCCTGTACCGCTTCGCCGTGGACGACAAGGCACCGGCTGCGTTCGCCGGGTCGGACCTCGACCACGCGTTCGGTCCGCGCCGCGGGCGTCTCGCCTAGCGCACTGGTGAGCCAGCGACACTGAGGTAGCGGATCGCTCGGCGAGTCGACTCGAAGCGGTCCGACACGCGCGGCACCTCGGCTCACCGCGGTGGTGGATCCGACACGATCACATCCCGACGACCCTCGTTAGCATGGGCGCGGTGCTCGAGGTGGAGGTGCTTCCGCAGCTGCGTCAGCCCGTGCTGGTGGTGGCATGCACGGGTTGGGTCGACGCCGGCGAGGCGGGTGAGCAGGCGGCCGCGCTCGTGAAGGAGCAACTTGACGGCGCGCGGGTGTTCGCGCGCTACGACCTGTCCGAGCACGTGGATCTCGGCCAGACGCGGCCGATGGTGGGTCTGGTGGACGGTGTGACCCGCCAGATCACATGGCCGTCGCTGAGCTTCGTGGCCGGCCAGGCCGGACGTGACGTGGTGTGCTGCACCGGACCGGAGCCCGCGTTGCGCTGGCCGAGCGTGGTGCGCGAGATCGGCGACCTCGTGGCCGACTTGGGTGTGGAGATGGCCGTGAGCCTGGCCGGGTTCCCGGCCGTCGCGTCCCACCGGCGGCCGTTCGGCGTGACCACCACCGCGACGAACCACGCGCTGGCCCAAGAGATCGGCGCGGTCCAGATCGACTACCGCGGGCCCATCGGGTTCCCGACCGTGCTGCTCCATGGGCTCGGTACGCGCGGCATCCCGGGCGTGGGACTGTGGGCCCAGGTGCCGCACTACGTGGCCGGTACCGCATCCCCCTCGGCGGTGCAGGCGCTCCTGCGGCGCTTGGGGGAGGTGGCGAAGGTCGGCCTCGATCTGGGCTCGGTGGATGCCGAGGTGGACGGCTACCTGGCCAAGGTGGAGGAGGGCCTGTCCGAGCGGCCCGACGTGGCGGAGCTGGTGAAGGCGATCGAGGCCCAGGCCGGCGAGGAGGTCTCGGGCGACGAGCTCGCCGCCGAGATCGAGCGCTTCCTGCGCGAGCAGTAGCAGACGGTCCCGGCGCACGCGTGCGAGCACTCCTCGACTTCCACCGCGCGTGGGGCTACGTCGCGATCGCCGCCAACGGCGCCGTGGGGGTGGCCGCGCTCGTGGTGTGGCACTTCGAGTGGGGCCGAGGCCGTTGGCTGTGGGTCGTGACCGCGGCGGCCGAGGCCGCGATGATGCTCCAGGTGCTCGTGGGCGTGGTGCTCGTCGCGAGCAAGGAGTACACGACGCCGAAGTTCCACATGTTCTACGGGTTCCTGGCGTTCCTGACGGTCGGGCTCGCCTACCAGTTCCGCCATCAGATGCGCGGCCGCCGCGAGATGCTGTACGGCCTGGTGGGACTGTTCCTCATGGGTCTGGGCATCCGGGCCGTGTTCCAGGCGACCACGTGAGCACCCGCCGGCTCCGCGTGTTGCTCCTGTTCGGCGGCCGCTCGGCCGAGCACGACGTGTCGCGGGTGAGCGCCGCCGAGGTCGCCCGCGCCCTCGATCCCGCGCGCTACGAGGTGATCCCGGTCGCGATCACCACCGAGGGACGCTGGTTGCTCGCGGGCGAGGCGCGCGCGGCGCTCGACGCCGCGGCCGCCGGGCGCGCGTCGCCGCTCGAGGCGTTCCGGGTCGAGGGCGTGCCGGTGGCCCAGATTCCCGATCCCGGACAACCCACGCTCGCCCGGCTCGACCTGGGCTCGGGTTCCGCGGCCGAGGCGACGGATCTGCCCGGCCCGGTGGACGTGGTGCTGCCGCTGCTGCACGGACCGTACGGCGAGGACGGCACCGTGCAGGGACTGCTGGAGCTCGCCGGCCTGCCGTACGTGGGTGCAGGCGTCGTGGGCTCGGCCGTGGCGATGGACAAGGTGATGATGAAGGGGGCGTTCGCCGCGGCCGGGCTCCCCACCGCCCGCTGGCTTGCCTGGCGTGACGGCCATGACGTCGACGAGCTCGGTGAGCGGGTGGAGTCCGAGCTCGGCTACCCGTGCTTCGTGAAGCCGGCGAACCTCGGTTCCTCGGTGGGGGTGTCCAAGGCCCTCGACCGTGCCGGCCTGCTCGACGCCATCCGAAGCGCGAGCGCGTTCGACGAATGGGTGATCGTGGAGGAGGCCATCACCGGCCGGGAGATCGAGGTGGGGGTGCTGGGCGACGACCCGCCCGAGACGTCCGTGCCGGGCGAGGTGATCCCGGGCGACGACTTCTACTCCTACGCCGACAAGTACGAGCGGGGCGAGGCCCAGGTCGTGGTGCCCGCGGCGATCTCGGCCGAGGAGGAGGCCAGCGTGCGCGACCTCGCCCGCCGGGCGTTCGAGGCCTGCCGGTGCGAGGCCATGGCGCGGGTCGACTTCTTCCTCGCACCGGACCGTGGGTTCCTCGTGAGCGAGCTGAACACGATCCCGGGCTTCACACCGATCTCGATGTATCCGCGACTGTGGGCCGAGACCGGCGTGGGCTACTCGGAGCTCCTCGACCGGCTGATCACGCTCGCGCTCGAACGCCACGAACGGCGACGCCGGCGCGTCGGGCGGCAGCGGGATCTTGGGTGAGCCCGAAGCATCGGCGAGCGAGCGGCGCGACGGGCGACGAAATGGGCTCTGGCTAGA
>CAZCYE010000006.1:0-641 GCA_964502775.1 uncultured Bifidobacteriaceae bacterium
CGCGCTGGTTGAGGATCGTGTCGATCGCGACGGTGGTCTTGCCCGTCTTGCGGTCACCGATGATCAGCTCGCGCTGGCCCCGGCCGATGGGCGTCATCGCGTCGATGGCCTTGATGCCGGTCTGGAGCGGCTCGTGCACGGGCTGGCGGTGCACGATGCCTGGGGCCTGCACCTCGAGCCGGCGCGTCTCGGTGCTGGCGATGGGGCCCTTGCCGTCGATCGGCAGGCCGAGGGGGTTCACCACCCGGCCGACGAGGGCATCGCCCACCGGGACCGAGAGGATCCGCCCGGTCGAGCGGACGGCGTGGCCCTCCTCCACCTCGTCGGCCTGTCCGAGCACGACGGCGCCGATCGACTCCTCGTCGAGGTTCAGCGCGAGGCCGAGCGTCCCCCCCTCGAACTCGAGCAGCTCGTTGACCGCGGTCTCGGGCAGCCCCGCGACCCGGGCGATGCCGTCGCCCACTTCGAGGACGCGCCCCACCTGGCCCTTGGCCACCGACGGCGAGAACGTCTCGACGTGGCTGCGCAGCGCCGCCGCGATCTCGTCGGCGTTGATGGTGAGCTCAGGCACTCCATCGCTCCTTCATGTCTCGGTCGCTCGCTGCTCCCCGGGATACCCGGCTCACGGTCGCTCGCTCCGC
>CAZCYE010000006.1:741-13630 GCA_964502775.1 uncultured Bifidobacteriaceae bacterium
CTCCTCGCGGTCGCTCGCTGCTCCCCGGGATACCCGGCTCACGGTCGCTCGCTCCGCCTCCTCGCGGTCGCTCGCTGCTCCCCGGGATACCCGGCTCACGGTCGCTCGCTCCCTGGCGGGCGCCGCGATCACATCGACTCCTTCATCTGCTCCAGGCGGTGGCGGACACTGCCGTCGATGACGACATCGCCCACGCGGGCGACGAGGCCGCCCAGCACGCTGGCGTCGAGGACCACCTTGACCTCGATGTCCTTGCCCGTCGCTCGCCCGAGCGCGGCAGCGAGCCGCTCGATCTGGGCGTCGTCGAGCGGGATGGCCGAGCGCACCTCGGCGACCTCGTGGCGGCGCTCGGCCGCGGCGAGCTCCACGAAGTGGCCCACGATGCCGGGAAGCTCCGCGGCACGACCGGCCGCGACCACCATCGAGACCAGGGCGACGCTGGTGGCCAGCGCCTTGTGGCCCATGAGCTCGTCGATCACCGCGATGCGGCGCTCCACCGGGAGCTGCGGGTCGGTGAGCGCCATGCGCAGGTCGTCGGAGCCCTCGAATGTGCGCGCGAAGCGGAAGAGGTCGTCCTCCACACCACCGAGATTCCCATCAGCGCGCGCGATCTCCAGCATCGCCTGCGCGTACGCCTCGGCGGCCCGCTCCCCCCGCGTGGTCACCGCTGGCCGTTCCCCACGGAGTCGATGTAGCTCTCGATGAGCGCGACCTGCGTGTCATGGTCGAGGTTGCGCTCCACGACCTTCTCGGCCAGCTCGATCGACAGGTCGGCCACCTGGCGGCGCAGGTCACTCGACGCCCGCTCGGTCGCCAGCCGGATGTCGTCGGTCGCCCGAGCTCGCACGTCGGCCGCGTCGGCCTCGGCGCGGGCGATCAGGTCGCGCCGCACCCCTTCGGCGGCCTGGCGGGCCTCCTCCACGATGCGGTTGGCTTCGGCCCGCGCGTCGGCGAGCTGAGCCTGGTACTGGGCCAGCACGCCTTCGGCATCCGACTTGGCGCCCTCAGCCCGCTCGAGATCACCGCGGATTCGGTCCTCACGGTTCTTCACCGCGCGCCGCACGGGCGGGAGCGCAAACTTGACCATCGCGATCAGCAGCACGATGAAGGCGAGCCCGCCCCACACGATCTCGTTGGTCTCGGGCAGGATCGGGCTCGGGGCCTTCTGGCAGTCCTCGACCTCCCCGCCCTCCTCCAGGAGATGGATGCACTCCTCGCGGAGCTCCTCCTCGAGCGTGGGCTCGGCCGGCTCTTCTTGGGCATAGGCGACCCCGGGCACGCCGAGGGCGCCCCCGACCACCAACACCAGTGCGGCCAGCGCCGCTCGCTTCCGCATGGCCACTACAGGATGAAGGCGAGGACGAACCCGAACAGGGCGAGCGCCTCGGTGAAGGCGATACCGAGGAACATCGTGGTGCGCACGACCCCGGCAGACTCGGGCTGGCGGGCCATCGCGGTGATCGCGTTGCCCACGACGATCCCGATGCCGACACCGGGGCCGATCGCCGCACCGCCGTAGGCGATGCCGCGGCCGACCGACTTCAGGCCCTTGAGGAGCTCGTCGGGGCCCACTTCTGCGAAGAGACGTAGCAAGGAATTCTCCCTAGTGCTCGGGATTCATGGAGCCGCCGATGTAGACGGCGGTGAGGATCGTGAAGATGTAGGCCTGGAGCAGGCTCACCAGGACTTCGAAACCCGTGAGCGCGACGAGCAACGCGAACGGTGGGATCGCACCCACGTAGGTCTTCTCGAAGAGGTCGGCGGCGAGCAGCGCGAACGTGACGAGGATGAAGTGCCCCGCGAGCATGTTGGCGAAGAGTCGCACCGCCAGCGAGAAAGGACGCGTGAAGAAGAAGGAGACGAACTCGAGCGGCACCACGATGACGAGCATCAACTTGGGCACCCCTGAGGGCACCAGCGAGTTCCGCAAGTAGCCGCGGAAGCCCTGCGTCCTGACCCCGACGGTGTGGTACATGAAGTACACCGTGAGCGCGAGCAGCAAGGGCACCGCCATGCGGGCGTTGCCGGGGAACTGGACGAGCGGGATGATCTCGAAGATGTTGATGAAGAAGACGAAGAAGAACATCGTGATCAGGAACGGCAGGTAACCCAACCCCGCGGGCCCCATCGTCTGCATGATCACGCTCTCGCGGATGAAGTCGATGCTCGCTTCCGCGATGTTCTGGGTACCGGTGGGCACCAGTTGGGCCCGTCGGCCGGCGATGAAGAAGAACCCGAGGGTCAGCACGACCGCGACCACGTAGATCAGCGTGGTCTTGTTGACGGCGAACGCCGTGTCGTCAAAGAGGATGTCGGGCCAGCGGATCAGGTGATCGACGGGTGGGAACTCGATGCCGAGCACCACCATCAGGCTCGCCCGCCGGCCGGCTTGGGCCGCAGTCCCGGCGATGCGAGCGACAGGCTGACCACCTTGGACTCCCACGCCAGGAGACCCAGATGGGAGACCAGGAGCGTCACCGCGAGCGCGGGAAAGCTCACGCGGTCACGGACCGCGAACATCACGCCGAGCACCAGGCTCATCCGCACCAGGAAACCGCCGAGCGCCACCGACGCGAGCATGGCCGGCCCCCGCGGGGCGGCCCACCCCAGGCTCAGTGCGCCCAGCACGAAGTTGGAGACCACGAGTGCGAGCGCGATGCCGGCACCGGCGAGACCGTCGAGACCGGCGGCAGCCGTCGCGATGCCGAGGATCACCGGGGCGACGAGCAGACCGTGACGCGCGAGGTCGAAGCCGACCTGGCGCTCTACCGCGGGGATCGGGTCCACGGCTTCCCTGCTTCTTGGATCGCACATTGCTCGACGTACCGGTAATACGTCCGAACGATGCACCCCACGAACCCGAATCCTCCGAGCACCGCGGCCACGAGCGGCCGGGTCCCGAGCCATTGGTCGGGCCCGAAGTAGCCCGCGGCGGCGAGGAGCAGCGGGATCACGACGAACTCGATGGCCAGGGTCATGCCATCGTCCAGACCGCGAACGGTCGACCGGTCAGGTGCCTCCACCCGAGGTGGTTTCCTCACTCCCAGCCAGGCGCGCGCCGGGCGCCAGGCGCATGTGAACGTTTTCGCAAGGTATCGGCCCGGTCTCGGGCGAGTCAAACTCTGGCCGGCCGGGCCCCGCGGCACCTGGGGGCGTGGTCGTTGGCTCAGCCCCGCGCCGCTCGTCGCCGCGCGTCGAGGTCCACCACCGCCGACGACGACGCCTGATCGGCGAGCGCCGCGTTGGTGTCGAGGGGCGCGCTCGAGCTCGGCGCCGGGTCGGCGTCGGCATCCACACCGCCGTCTCCGGTCGAGGAGCGCCGCGTCGGCATGCCCGGGTGGAAGTAGGTGAGGAGCAGCAGCGCAAGACCCGCCAGCGCGACCGGCACGAGTGCGTTGCCGCGGTTGGAGTACGTGGGCACGAGCGCGGTCGCCGAGCACAGCGCGGTCCACAGCCACAGGATCACCACCGAGCGCCGCGGCCCGTGGCCCAGGCGCATGATCCGGTGGTGCATGTGCTCACGGTCGGCCACCGAGATGGATTGGCGCCGCAACATGCGACGCACCAACGAGAACACGGTATCGATGAGCGGCACGGCCAGGATCACGATCGGGATCACCAGCGGCGCAAAGAAGAAGTAGGTCTGGCCGGTGAACTGGTCGGCGGTACGCCCGCCCACGGTGATCGTGGTCACGGCCATCAACAGTCCGAGGAACATCGCGCCCGCATCGCCCATGAAGATCCGGGCCGGGAAGTTGTGGGGCAGGAAGCCCACGCACACCCCGACCGCGATGATGGCCACGAGGGGCCCCATGTTCGAAGGGTCGAGCAGCCCCACTTCCATCAGCCGGTCGGCGTACAGGAAGAAGGCCATGCCCGCCACGGCCACGATGCCGGCCGCGAGCCCATCGAGCCCGTCGATGAGGTTGATGGCGTTGGCGAGCACCACCACCGCAACCACGGTCACGAGGGGCGCGAGGTCGGGTGACAGCACGATGTACTCGTAGCTCGCGAACGGGACGCGGAAGTAGAGCATGGTCACGCCGAAGAGCGACAGCACGCTGCCGCTCAGCACCTGGCCGGCGACCTTGGCCGGCGGCGAGATCTCACGCAGGTCGTCGAGGGCTCCGGTGACGAACATCACGCCGGCGGCGAGGACGAGCCCCATCGGCTCCGAGGAATCGGCGAACACCTCGTGGAACTGGTCGAGCTGCGACGCGAGGGCGATGGCGGCGAGAAAGCCCGCGAACATGGCCGCGCCACCGAGCGATGGGGTGGGATCCGCGTGCACGCTGCGGTCGCCCGGCATCGACATGGCGCCGATGCGCGGTGCCACCCGGCGCACGCCGAACGTGAACAGGAAGGTGACGAGCATCCCCACCCCCCCGACGAGCGCGTAACCCCTCATACCTAGGAAAGTTCTGGATAGGGCGTGAACTTGGCGCAGAGACGCCCCACCGTGTCGCGCACGTCGGTGCCGACCTCGTCGTCGCCCACGGCCCGCAGGACCCGGGCGATCAGCGCGGCGACCTCGCCCATCTCGGATTCGCCCATGCCCGCGGTCGTGACCGCGGCCGTCCCCAGCCGGAGCCCGCTGGTCACGAACGGCTTCTCGGGGTCGTTGGGGATGGCGTTCTTGTTGCAGGTGATCCCCGCGGCGTCGAGCGCCTCCTGGGCGACCTTGCCGGTCACCCCGAACGGCCGGAGATCGACGAGCATCAAGTGGTTGTCGGTGCCGCCCGACACGATCCGGAAGCCCTCCTCGGCGAGCGCACCCGCGAGCGCGCGGGCGTTGCGCACGATCTGGGCTGCGTAGTCACGGAACGACGGCTGGGCCGCCTCGTGGAAGGCGACCGCCTTCGCGGCGATCACGTGCATCAGCGGACCACCCTGGAGGCCGGGGAACACCGCCTTGTCGATCGCGGACCCATGCGCCTCGCGGCACAGGATCGCACCGGCGCGGGGCCCGCGGAGGGTCTTGTGGGTGGTGAACGTCACCACGTCGGCATGCGGGACCGGTGACGGGTGCACGCCCCCCGCGATCAACCCCGCGATGTGCGCGGCATCCACCAGCAGCAGCGCGCCCACGCTGTCGGCGATCCGTCGGAACGCCTCGAAGTCGATGACCCGCGGATATGCCGTGGCCCCGGCCACGATCATCTTCGGCCGCTCCGCCAGGGCGATCGCGGCGATGGCCTCGTAGTCGAGCGTCTCGGCCTCGTCGTCCACGCCGTAGGCGACGAAGCGGTAGAGCCGGCCCGAGAAGTTCACCGGGGAACCGTGGGTGAGGTGGCCACCCTGGTCGAGGCGCATGCCCATCACCACGTCGCCGGGGTCGAGCAGGGCCAGGTAGGCGGCCATGTTGGCGTTGGCGCCCGAGTGCGGCTGCACGTTGACGTGCTCGGCGCCGAACAGCTCCCGGGCCCGGGTGCGGGCCAGCTCCTCGGCCTCGTCGACCACGAGGTTGCCGCCGTAGTAGCGCTTGGCGGGGTAGCCCTCGGCGTACTTGTTGGTGAGCACCGAGCCCTGGGCGGCCAGCACCGCCGGGGAGGTGAAGTTCTCCGACGCGATGAGCTGGATGGTGGTGTTCTGGCGCTCGCCCTCCCGGCGGATGATGTCGGCGATGGCGGGATCGGTGGCCTCGAGCGCGTCCATCGGGCCAGGTTATCGAGCGGTTCCGTGCCGCCTCCTCCCCGGCGTGACCTGCGTACGGACCCACACCTCCCGGGTCATCCCGGCTCCTGATCGCTCATCCCCTTTCCTGCTCCTCCCCCGCATCACGGCTCGTGAGGCGCGCGGGCTCGTAACCTCACCCGAGGTGGAGGGCACGCAAGAGCTTCCCAAGGTCACGCCGTTCCTCCTGCGTACCGTGGACGACGCGTGCGCCCGACGGGTCGCCTACGAATACGGGGGCGAGCCCGGCACTCGAGATCCGGTGAACCGGTCGCGGGTGCGCAGTGCCGTGCTCGACGCCGTCCGAACCTGGAGCGCAACCGGCACCGTGCCGGCACCGCTGTCATCGCTCGAGCCCGAGGAGCAGGCCATCGTGGCGGCCGCGGTCACCGGCTACTGCGAGCTGTTCCCCGAGCCCGTCGCCGACGTGGAGCTCCCGGTGGAGCAACCCACCGAGCTCACCCGGCGCGGGATTCGCCTCGGTGGGTGGGTGGACCTCGGCGTCACGCTCCCCGACGGCACCCGCGAGCTGCGCCAGGTCGCCTGGGGGGCGCGCAACGCGCCCGCGGATCCCCTGGAGCTCGAATCGGTGCGCCTCGCGGTGCTGCGCATCGTGGCCGAGCAGTGGGCAACCGGCCCCGAGGGAGCGGACGGTGCCGCGGGAATGGCCGGCTCGCTCACCGTGGTGTGGGCCGATCTGCTCAACCGGACCGTCGCCCGCCGCGCGCTCAGGATCCCCGGCGACCTGGTGCCGATCGCAACATGGCTCGACGAGCGCCTCGAGCGGGTGCGCGAACGGGTGGCCAACCCCGAGCCGACGCCGGGACGCGACTGTGCGATGTGCCGCTTCGTGCCCCGCTGCCCCGCGCACTCGGTGAGGGGATCCATGGCCGTGCGCGCCGGGTCATTGTTCCCGGCGATCCCGACGCTCTCGCCCACCGCGCTCGACACGTGGTCGAGATGCCGGCGGGAGTTCCGGGACCGGGTGCTGCTCTCGCTACCGCCGAGCGATCCCGAAGGTCCGTCGGAGCACGGTCTGTACGTGCACCAGCTCCTCCGGTTCGCGCACGAGCACGGGTCGTGCCACGACCCGGCGCACGTGGAGGACGTGCTCACCGGCCACGGCGCCGACGACCGGGTGCGCGCCGAAGTGGCGCGTCACGTGGCGCGCTGCCCGCGTGATGCCGAGGCCGTGGGCCACGAGCGCGAGTGGGCCCGTGCGAACCCGGGTCCTCCCGTGTTCATGGCCACCGCACGACTCGATGCGGTGTGGGCGCACGACGGCGTGCTGGAGGTACGCGACTACAAGACGGGGCGGGTGGCCGAGGCCGCGCTGGCCGACGACCCCCGCGCCTGGCTCCAGGCGTGGGTGGCGGCCCCCGTGGCCGCGGCGCGGGGGCTACGGCTGCGGCTGCGCTACGAGCACCTCGCCACCGAGATCGACGAGGACCCCGAGCCCTGGGAGCCCGGCGCCGAGGAGCTCGCCGTGGTCGGGGACCGCCTCGCCACCACGGTGAACGAGATGCTCGCCGAGCGCGACTGGAACGGTGTGGGCGAGCCCGGCGCGTGCGGGCGGTGCCGCTACCGCTCCATCTGCCCCGACAGCGCGGCGGCATCCGGCGAGCCGGTGTGGTCGACGGCTCCGGGCCTCGACGATCGTGCGGACGATCCCGTGCTCGACGACGTCAGCGAGTCGTAGCCGTCGCTCGCGCCAGCAGTGACCGCGCGTCAGCTCGCGTCGATCGTCGTGTGCATGCCCTCGGCAAAGTGGCTGACGACAGTGCCGTCCTCCTCGGTCTCGACGATGTTGCAGAAGAGGATGTACGAGTCGGGCGAGAGCTTGAACGTCTTGGACTTCTTCTTGCCCACCTTGATGTCCTCCAGCTCACCGATCTCGTCCGCCTTCGCGATCTGGCTCTCGTCGACCGAGCCGTCGGCCGCGGTCGGGAGCGTCGCCGGATCATCACCCCGCACGACCACGAACTCATGCACCTCGGTGCCACCGTTCTTCACGATGAACTTTGTCTTACCCGACGCGATGAACTCGCTCTTGGGCTTCACTTCGAACTCGATGAGCCGCACCTTGAGCTTCGGAGTGCCACCCGCCGCTACCGCGGATGCGGTGGCGCCGATTGCCAACGCGCCGATGAGGGTGGCGAGGATGCAACGTCGAATGGCCATTTGCGCCTCCTGGGCCGAGTGGCAGCCATGCTACCCATTACCCGGGCCCCAGGCATCCGGGGGTAGTGGGTCAGTTTGAACTGACCCACTACCCATCCGGGTCCCTGACGCTCGGGCTCAGGCGGCGGAGGGGCGCAGGTCGATCATGAGCGTGAGGATCCCATCCTCGAAGTCCCACGAGGCGTCGCCCAGGAGCGCGAAGTCCTGGTGGTCCACGCGGGCCTGCTCCACGAAGCGCTCGCGGTCCGCACCGGCCACGGGGGGAAGCGGGCGCTCGCGCACAGCCGCCGCCCGGGCCTTGAACCGCTCGAGCATCGCGTCGACGTCGAGCGTGTCGTCGGGCATGCCCTGAGGCTAGTGACCGCGAGCCGGGTACCCCGGCGAGCAACGAGCCGGGCCCCGAGCGGGCCGGTGCGCAGCACCAGGAGCGGGAGGCGAGGCTAGGCGCGCCGCGCCACCAGCACACGGGGCAACCCCTGCGGGTCCGGCTCCAGGTGCACGTCCACGAACCCCGCGGCGCGGGCGAGCGCCCTCGCCGGCTCCGCCTGGTGGGGGGCCAGCTCCACCACGAGGCTGCCTCCTGGCACCAGCCACGGGGCTGCGCCGTGAATGATCGCCTCGATCGCCTCGAGGCCGCTCGGCCCACTCACGAGGGCGACACGCGGCTCGTGGTCGGCGACCTCGCGCGGCAGCGACGCCACCTCGTGCTCGGCCACGTACGGCGGGTTGCTCACGATCACGAGCACGTCGCCCCGCAGCGTGAGCGGCAACGCGTCGAACCAGTGCCCCGCCGCGGTCCGCACCCGCGTGGCGCCGACCCCGGTACCGGAGAGGTTGGCGTTGGCCACCGCCAGCGCGTCGGTGCTCACGTCCGTCGCCCACACCTGGACGTCCGGGAGCTCAGCGGCCAGCGCGAGCGCGATGGCACCCGAGCCGGTCCCCAGGTCGACGATCGTCGAGGATCCCGGCTCGCCCCATTCATCTGGCGCGTCCGGTGCGCCCCGCCACGCGTCGGCGCGCCCGCGTCGCACGCCAAGACGGACGGCCTCGGCGATCGCCACCTCGACCGTCGTCTCGGTCTCGGGCCTCGGGACGAGCACGCGGGGATCGACGAAGAGGTCGAGCCCGCGGAACGACCAGGAGCCGAGCACGTACTGGAGCGGCTCCCCCGCCCTGCGCCGGCTCACCATGGCGGTGACGCGCTCGGCGAGGTGCGGGGCCACGGCCTCGCGTCCCGCGGCGACGAGCTCGGTCACCTCGCGCCCGGACACCTCCTCCACGATCCAGCGGGCCTCGGCGTCGGCCGGTCCCACGCCGCCGTCCGCGAGCGCGCGACGAGTGGCCGCGAGTACCTCGCCCCACGTGGCGGGCGTGTCGGATCCTCGAAGCTCCCGGGTGCGCGCGCGGCCGTCACGCATCGCGATCACGTAGTGGGGCCGAGCTGCTCGGCGCGTTCGGCCGCGGCCAGCGCGTCGGCGAGCTCGTCGAGCGGCTCACCACCCGCGAGGACCTGGTCGAGGGCGTGCACGGTGAGCCCCACCCGGTGGTCAGTGACGCGGTTCTCCTTGAAGTTGTAGGTGCGCACCTTCTCGGACCGCCCCCCGCCCTTCACCTGATCGCGCCGCGCCGACGACAGGGCGGCATCCTGGCGCTCCCGCTCGATCTGGAGCAGGCGGGAGCGCAGGATGCGCATGGCCTTGTCCTTGTTCTGGAGCTGGCTCTTCTCGTCCTGGCAGGTCACCACGAGCCCCGTGGGCACGTGCGTGATCCGGACCGCGGAGTCGGTGGTGTTGACCGACTGACCGCCCGGCCCGCTCGAGCGGAAGACGTCGATCTCGAGGTCGCCGGCTGCGACGGTCACATCCACGTCGTCGGCCTCGGGCAGCACGGCCACGGTGGCCGCGCTGGTGTGCACGCGGCCCTGGCTCTCGGTCACCGGCACTCGCTGCACCCGGTGGGGCCCCGCCTCGTACTTGAGGCGCGACCAGGCGTCATCCCCCTTGATGACCAACACCACCTCGCGGAGACCCCCGCGCTCGGAGAGCTGGCTGGCGAGCGTCTCCACCTTCCAGCCGTGCCGCTTGGCCAGCGCCTCGTACATCCGCGCCAGCTCGGCGGCCCAGAGGTTGGCCTCCTCGCCCCCCTCGGCTCCCCGGATCTCGAGGATGGCGTTGCGCCCGGCGTTGGGGTCGGCGGGCACCAAGAGCTCGTGGAGCTGGGCGTCGAGGTCGGCGAGGTCGCCCTCCTTGTCGGCCATCTCGGACCGCAGGTACTCGCGCATGTCGGCGTCGGCCTCGGCCGCCAGGAGCTCCCGGGCCTCGGCGAGCTGGGCCTCGGCCTCGCGGTAGCGGCGGTAGGTCTCGACGACGGGCTTGAGCTCGGCGTGGCGACGCCCGGCGCTGCGCGCCGCGGCCTGATCGCCGCTCGCGTACACGTCCGCGAGGCGCGCCTCGAGCTCGTCGAGCTCGGTCTCCAGGTCGGCGAGTCGCTCCAGCACCGCGCAAGGGTACCGGCATGCATGCGCCTCACGGTTTGACCGAACCTGCCCTCGAGGGCGGCAGAAGAGAGAAGGCCCGGCCCCCGAAGGGACCGGGCCCAGTCTCGCCCCTGATCTGCCGGCGCTTTCGCGCCGGCGCACCCTGCCCGTGCGTTTCTGTGTGTGCCCTAGCGCGTGAGCCGAGCGTGTGCCGGCCGGCGCCGACGGAGCCGGGTGGCGAGCAGGAGCAGCTCGCCGAGGCCCAGCAGCCACAGCGCCGACTTGAGCGCGATCTCCACCGGTGAGCCGGTGAGCGGTAGCACCTGGATGCCGCCGACCTCCGTGGCCGAGTCGTTGGTGACCAGACAGTCGATCAAGTCACCCTCGTTGACCGTGAAGGCGTCGGGGTCGAGCTCCGCGCCGGGCGTCACGATCTGGCTCTCGGTCACCTCGCACTCGCGCGCCACCAGCTCCCAGTCGGGGAGCAGCAACGCTTCGTTCTCGGTGAGCGAGTTGAGCACTTACACGCCCTCGAGGATCCTGCCCCCCCTGGCCCCGACGGCCCCACGGGGCGCCCAGGGGCCGCCTCAGGCGGTGGCAGCGACGGCAGCGGCGCTGGGCACCGGGAAGGCCGCGCGGGCGTCCACCTCGGCAAGCTGCTCGGCGGTCATGACCGCCCGCAGGCTCACGATGGCCACCTCGAGCTGGTCGAGGGCGGGCTCGCGGGTGGTGAGGCGCTGGAGCGCGAGGCCGGGCTTCATGGCGATGCGCACCCAGCGCTTGTCCATGTGGCCGGCCGCACCGCGGATCACCTCGTAGGCCAGGCCGGCCACGAGCGGGATCAACAGGATGCGCGAGGCCACGAGCCACGGCCACCACGGCCGGCCCACGAAGGCGTACACCACGATGGTCACCACCATGACCATGAGCAGGAAGTTGGTGCCGCAGCGCACGTGCTGGGTGGTGAAGCGCTGCGCGGACGCCGGGGTCATCTCCACCCCGTTCTCGAAGGCGGCGATCGCCTTGTGCTCGGCGCCGTGGTACTGGAACACCCGCTTGATGTCGGGGATGAGCCCGATGAGGAAGAGGTAGCCGAGGAAGATCGCGAGACGGATAGCGCCCTCGAAGAGGTGGTAGTCGAAGCCGTGCAGGCCGACCGTGTCGCCCAGCGCATTGGTGCCGAGCGCGGGCACCACGATGAAGATCGAGAGGAAGAACGTGATGGAGATGAGCATGGTCCAGCGCATGGCCTTGGGCGAGAGCCGCTCGTCCTCGGGAAGCTGGCGGTCGGCCGACCAGGCCAGCGCCTTGAACCCGAGCGCCAGCGACTCGGCCAGCGCCATCACGCCTCGCACCACGGGCACCTGTCGCCACCGCTCGGCCCAGGTGGGCGCCTCGTGGGTCTCGATCTCGATGTCGCCGTCGAGCCCCCGCACCGCCACGGCCCAGGTGCTCCGGCCGCGCATCATGACGCCTTCCATGACGGCCTGGCCGCCCATGTAGCGGGGTGAGGCGCTCATCGGTGTGGTGCTCGCTCCTACTTCTTCTTGTTGGCTTGGGCGTAGCGGCGCTGGAAGCGCTCGACTCGGCCACCGGTGTCCACGAGCTTCTGCTTGCCCGTGTAGAAGGGGTGGCACTCCGAGCAGAGCTCCACTCGCAACGACGACACGGTGGAGCGGGTCGTGAACTCGTTGCCGCACGAGCAGTGGACGGTGCAGCTGACGTACTCGGGGTGGATGTCGGTCCTCATGGGTGATGATTCTACGGCACGGGGGAACCCCACCTTCAGCGGGGGCTCCTCGGCCGATTCTCAGGTGGGGCGATGACGCGATCCGGGCCCGGCTCCCCGAAGGGGACCGGGCCCGGATCGAACGTTTCTCAGCCCTTGCGACTATCCGACCAGGCTCGGGCGATCCCGGCGACGCCGGGACACCAGCAACGACAGCACGCCGAGACCCAGCAGCCACGCCGCGGTCCTGAGCGCCATGTCGAGCCCCGAGCCCGTGAGCGGCAGCACCTGGATGCCACCCACGCAGGTAAGCCCGTTCTCGAAGACCGTCGTCTGGCCGTCCACATCCTCGACCGTCTTGGAGGGATCGCTCTGGTCCTCCCACGGCGTGCCGTCGATCGAGGTCGAGACGCTGCAGTCGGGATCGTCGGAGCCACCGTTATCAGTCTCGGTGGCGGTGCAATCCGAACCGGTCGGGACCTGCAGCGGCAGGGTGTCGGACTCGGCGTCGATCAGGTCGCCGTTCTCGTCGAACGTGAACGTGCCGGTGATGTTGGCGCCCTCCGGCGGCACGCAGGTCACCTCGATCACGAACTCGGTGTCACCCGGGAATGGGTCGCTACCATCCGCGATCTCCTTGTCAACGCTGAACGTCGTGTCACCCGCGACGCAGGTGAGACCGTTCTCGAACGTGACCGTGGCACCACCATCGGTGTCGACATCGTCGACGCTCGAGCTCTCAGACGGCTCGCCGGCGTTGACGGTCACCGTCGTGGTCACCGTGCAATCCCCGTTCTCGTCGGGGTCGCCGTTGTCGGTCTCGTCCAAAT
>CAZCYE010000006.1:13730-15660 GCA_964502775.1 uncultured Bifidobacteriaceae bacterium
CCTTGAGAACCGTCAAATCGAACACACACGCCAACGAGTTCTCGAACGTCACCGTCCGGTGATCATCGAGCTCCACAGCCCGAACGGTGGTGCTCTCGGACGGCTCACCGTCGTCGACCGCGACCGTCGTCGTCACCGTGCAATCCCCGTTCTCGTCGGGGTCGCCGTTGTCGGTCTCGTCCAAATCACACGTCGTGCCCGAAGGCAGATCCTCCACCACGTTCTCGGTGACCGAAGCACCATTCACGTCGACCGGGTTGCCCTCAGCGTCGAAGTAGAACGTCACCGAGACGTCCTCCACGCCCGCACCCGCCGGCGGCACGTCACAGGCCACCACGACCACGAACGCGACCCCGCCCACCTCCTCGAACCCGGACTCCGAACCCTCAGCGATCTCCTTGAGAACCGTCAAATCGAACACACACGCCAACGAGTTCTCGAACGTCACCGTGGCGGTCTCGAACGGATCCACATCATCGGCGGTCGCGCCGCCGTCAGTGACGTTGTTGGTGGTCGTGACCGTGCAGTCGCCGTCCCGGTCCGGATCACCGTTGACGGTCTCGACCACATCACAGGTCTCGTGAAGCGGGATGTCCTCGATCACATTCGAACCCGGCGCCGGATCACCGTTCTCGTCGACCGGGTTCCCGTCCGCATCGAAGTAGACCGTGACCGTCGGATCCGAACCGCAGGTCACTTCGACCTTGAACGCCCACCCATCCTCGTTGTTCTCGAAGGTGCCCCCACTCTCATCACCAATCGTCTTGGTGACCGTCAGATCCCGGGTACAGGCGGTGCAGCCCAGGAAGTCGCCGTTCGGGCTGCCGCCCGTGCAGTCCTGAGTCTCCGTGTAGGAGGGAGTGGACGTGCCCGTGTAGTTGACACCGTCACCGGGTGTGCAACCGGTGAGCGCGATCGTCCCCAGGGACACGCCGGTCGTGGTGAGCGCGCCCGGTGCTGTGCCCGCGACCTGGCCGTTGTACGCGCGGGCCGAGATGCTCCCACCAGTAGGGCTGCTGCCACCGCTCCCCCCGCCGTGGGCCTGGACCAAGGCGGTACCGAAGGCGACGTCGGCGAACGCCAGCACGCTGACCGAACCGCCGTCACCCCCGTCGACCGCGGCGTTGGCCTGGATGGCGTTGCCACTCGTGAGCACCTGGCCCTGGGTGGACACGACCGTGATCTGACCGCCGGTGGGCGTGTTGCCGGCGTTGTTGGCGTGCACGGCGAAGCCGGTGCCGCCCGTGATCGACAGGTTGCCGCGCGCGATCAGGTCGATCCAGCTGCGCATGCTGGCACCGATCGTGAGGTCGGCCTTGACCTCGCCGGTGATGGTGAGGGTGCCGTGCGCCCAGATCTCGACACAGGCGGTCGAGTTCGCCGGGTGCCCGTCAATGTCGCTGCAGTGGTTCGCCGGGTTGTTGGGCAGCGCGTGGCCGTGACCGGTGGACTGGACCAGGCCGGTGATCGTGACGTCGCACCCCTCGAGGTGCACCAGATCGGCGCCCGGGTCTAGACCCTCGCTGCTCACGATGCCCCCGACGGACAGCGCGCAACCGGCTTTCACGGTGATCGGGCCGCCCCCAGGGGACTGGTTCGCCCCGGTGCCGGTCAGCGTGCTCTTCGACTGCACAAGCCCGTCGATCGTGATGACGCCGTTCGGGGCCTCGATGGTGATGTCCCCGCCCGGGCACTTGCCGTTCGCGGTGACCTTCGCGCCACTCGCGATCGTGATGTTGGTGCCAGCGAGGAGCTTGATGTCGCCGCCGCCGCCGCTCTCACCGTTCGTGCAGGATCCGGCCGTGTGATTCGACTGGATTACGCCCGTGCTACCGACACCGATCGCTCCGCCCGCGTTCACGGTGATGGTGCCACCCGCGCGCGCGGCGCCGCCCGTCGTCGCGTCCATCAAGCCATCGAGCTGAGCGGC
>CAZCYE010000006.1:15760-18822 GCA_964502775.1 uncultured Bifidobacteriaceae bacterium
CCGCCGTCACAGCCGTTGCCGCCGGTCGCGGCGGCCGAGATGTTCGACCCCGCGCTCGCGGTGAACGACGCGCCCGAGAGGTTGATGGCGCCGGCGGCGCCAGAGGTGCAGGTCGCCGCGGACTGGATGGCGGTGATCAAGCCCGTCGCGCCGACCGAGAGCGCACCCGAGGCATTGACCGTGATGTCACCGGCCTGAGCGTTCGTAACGGTCGCGTTGGTGCGGACCGTGCCCGAGAGGCTCGCCGCGCCGCCTGAGGTGATCGAGACGTTGCCACCCCCACCCGCGCATGCCACTCCAAGGGTTGACGAGATGATGGAGGTGGCCTGGGCGGTGAAGGTGGACGAGGTGCTGAGGGTGATCGCGTTGGGAGACGGGCATGTGCCGGTGGTCTTGTTGGCGGTGATCTGAGCCGTGCCCTCGAGGGTCAACGGCCCGCCGCTCGCGTTCAGGGTGATCGTGGGCGCGGCATCAGTCGTGACCCCCACGATGCTCGAGCCGATCTCGAGCACGATGCCGTTGGCCGCGTCGGCCGGGGTGGTGATGCTGTAGGTGACGCCCGCGTTCACGGTGACCGTCACACCCGTCTTCACCCGCAGGCTCAGACCGGGATCGAGCGTCGCGATCATGTTGGCCGCGATGGTCTGGTTGGACTGGTACTCGCACGTCGAGCCGTTCTGCACCGCCTGGATGGCGATGCAGTTCGAGTCGTAGAAGGTCATCGACGCGAGGACTACGTCATCGAGGCCGAGCACGTCGATGGTGTAGAGCCCGGTGATGCCGTCGAGCTGGTAGTCGTAGGTCAGCGCACCGCCGGCGGACGTGACCACGCTGTCGGAGCCGGGCGCGAAGCTGCCGTCACCGATGACGACCGAGCCGTCGGGCCGCGTCACGCGCACGACGACGGTGCACTCGGACGCATACCCGCTGCCGGTGACGTGGACGGTCGACTCGGGTGCGTAGTCGGGCTGGTCGGTCGCGACCGTCTCGGTGCCCTGCGACGCACACAGCGCCACCGGATCACTCAGCGCGGAGAACTCTTCGGGAGGAGGTGGGGGCGTCTCCGGCGCGGGATCGCCGGACGGTGGATCGCCGGGGAGGGGATCGGCGGGTGACTCGATGGGATCCGACGGCGGGTCAGACAGCGCCTGCGTCTCAGGAGTGGGCGGCGTCTCGGTCTGGGGATCGGTACTGGTGGCGTCGTCGGCCCCCGCGACCTGGGCCCAGACCACGCTGCCGCACGACACGAAGACGGCCAAGACTGCTGGCAGCCACCGCTTGGCCCCGCGGCGCGCGCGGCGCGCCGGCGACGAAACGTGAGCGAAACCCATGACCAGTGACCTCCCAATGGTGCAGCGGGGGAGCTGCACATCGTTGGGGACTGGTCGGTCTCACCACTCGCTCGCTCCGACCCCGGTGACCGTTCAATCTTCGGGTCGAAGGTCAACGCGTCCAATCCGCCCCGTTGCCCTACGTCGACCGGCGCCCTCCCGAGCCACGCTGAGTGGTCGACAGAGCACAGTGTTACCGCTCCGGGCGGTCGAGTCAAGCCACCGGGCGCACAGCGTGGTCGGGGTCTTCTGGCGGCGCGTCGACAGCGCTACCCCGCGAGCGTCGGCGCCTTGGCGATCTCGGCGAGGAACTCGTCGTTGGTCTTGGTGGTGCGGAGCTTGTCGAGCAAGAGCTCGAGGCCCTTGCCGGAGGCGCCGTCGGCCTCGAGGGCGTTGATCACCCGGCGCAGCTTCCACACCTGATTGAGCTGGTTGCGGTCGAAGAGGAGCTCCTCGTGGCGGGTGCTCGACTGGGCGACGTCGATGGCCGGGTAGAGGCGGCGCTCGGAGAGCCGCCGGTCGAGGCGCAGCTCCATGTTGCCCGTGCCCTTGAACTCCTCGAAGATGACCTCGTCCATCCGGCTGCCGGTCTCGATGAGCGCGGTCGCCACGATGGTGAGCGACCCACCCTCCTCGATGTTGCGTGCCGCGCCGAAGAACTTCTTGGGCGGGTACAGCGCGGTGGAGTCGACACCGCCCGAGAGGATGCGGCCCGACGTCGGCGCCGCCAGGTTGTACGCCCGGGCGAGGCGGGTGATGCCATCGAGCACGATCACCACGTCCTGGCCCAGCTCCACGAGCCGCTTGGCCCGATCGATGGCCAGCTCCGCCACCATGGTGTGCTCCTCGGCCGGCCGGTCGAACGTGCTCGACACCACCTCGCCCCGGAGCACATGGCGACGCATGTCGGTCACCTCTTCGGGGCGCTCGTCCACGAGGAGCACCATCAAGTGCACCTCGGGGTTGTTGCGCTCGATGGAGTACACGATCTGCTTGAGGATGGTGGTCTTGCCCGCCTTGGGCGGCGACACGATGAGGCCGCGCTGACCCTTGCCGACGGGTGAGATGAGGTCCACGATGCGGCCGGTCATCTCCAAGGGGTTGTCGTCCAGCTCGAGGTGCAGCCTCTCGTCGGGGAACAGCGGCGTGAGGTCCTCGAAGCGGGGACGGTCCCGGGCATCGTCGGGCGTCATGGCGTTGATCTCGTCGACGCGCAGCAGCGCCGGGTACTTCTCGTTGCTGGCCTGGGGACGCGACGACCCGGCCACGTGGTCGCCCTTGCGCAGCGCGAAGCGCCGCACTTGGGATGCTGACACGTACACATCGTTGCGGCCGGCCAGGTACCCGGTGGTGCGCAGGAACCCGTAGCCCTCGTCGCGCAGCTCGAGGAGCCCCTGGATCTCGACCGGCTCCCCCGCCGGCTCATGGCGCTGCTCACCCTCCTGGCCGGGACGGCCGCGGCCGCGGCGGCGCCGGCGGCTACGCGCGTTGTTGCCCTCGCCGTAGGACTCGCGCACATCGTCGGCGTCGGCGGTGCCGGTGCCGGTGCCGGTGCCGGCGGGGCGCTCACGGGTGACCACGGACGAGCTGCCCGCGTCACCGCCGCCTTCGCCTCGGTCACCGCTTTCGGTACCGGTGGCGTCGGAGCCCGACGGTCGGCCCGTTTGGGCGCTCGATGTCGACGTGACCCCGGACGCATCACTCGACCCCATGCTCGATCCTGGGCTCGAC
>CAZCYE010000006.1:18922-33440 GCA_964502775.1 uncultured Bifidobacteriaceae bacterium
TGTCGACGTGACCCCGGACGCATCACTCGACCCCATGCTCGATCCTGGGCTCGACTCGGAGCGCCGCGGGCGGGGCGCGACCTCGGGATCCTCGTCGCCGCTGGTCGCGGCGAGGGCGTCCTCCTCGGCCGCGAGCGCTTCGATCGACGCGGCGTCGAGCTCGGAGGCGCGCGCCGAGCGCACCGTTCGGCGCGCGTTGGTCGTGTCGTCGTCGGTGGTCGTCTCGCCGTTGGGAGTGCGACCCGTCGTGCCGGCCTCGAGAATGGCCTCGATGAGCTCGGCCTTGCGCAGGCGCGTGGATGCCCTCACACCCATGGCGCCGGCGATGGCCTGCAGCTCCTCGCGGTCCTTGCCGTCGAGTGCGGAACGGTCGAGCTCCTGTGTGCTCATCAACTCTCCTGATGATCAGTGAGCGGGAAACCCCGTCGCCCGGCCCCGAAGTTCACGCCGAAGTGGCGGGATGCCAATGCGGTCACCGGCAGGTGCGGGTGGCCCCTCGAGAGCGAACCAGTGGTGCACCGGAGGATTGGCCTTCGATGCGCAGGACGCAGGCGAGTGCGCGAGCCGACCCGGACGAGAACCGGGTGGTGCCGCACCGAATGGGCGGCGGACGAAGATCAGTGTAGCGGCGCCATCACCCCGAGGCAAGCAACGGCCGGGGCCTGCGGACGTGCCGTCAGCCGAGGCGCACCAGGGCGACCATCAGGCCGTTGGCCGCGACGACGACGCTGAGGGCCGCGATCACGAGCGAGGCGAACCAGCGGGTCTGCGAACGCAGCTCGCGGTGGATCTCGGCGCGCAACTCGGCGATCTCCGCGCGGAGCTCGTCACGCGTGGCGAGCGAATCCCAACCGCCCCGAGGGCGGTCCATGATGTACGTCGCGGCTTCCACGCCGTAGATCTGCTCCAAGTCACGACGCAACTGCGCCAGCACCTGATCCGTTGCGGCCATTCTCGCCTCCGTCGGCCCGATGCACAAGGACGCCTCCACGACTCGCCCGCGACGAGCCGGTGACGGCGACCGGCGTATCAGTCGACGAGGTGCCCCATGAGCTCGTGCGCAACGACCACCGGTCGATCAGCGACGCCGGCCTCCGTGTACGCGCCGCCCGGGCCTGCGTGCTCCGAATCGTAGAGGAGGTAGGGAACCGGATCGGAGGTGTGCGTGCGCAGCGCACACGGTGTGGCGTGGTCGGGAAGCAGCAGCACGCGGAACGCCTCGCCGGTGAGCGCGTCCACCACCGGGCCGATGATCTCGGAGTCCCAGCGCTCGAGCGCGGTGATCTTCTCGTGCACCGCGCCCTGGTGGCCGGCCTCGTCGGTGGCCTCGACGTGCAGCAGGAAGAAGTCGCGATCATGCAGCGACTCGATGCAGGCCTGCGCTTGGGCGGCGTAGTCGTTGTCGAAGCCGGCCGTGGCGCCGGGCACGTCGAGCACCTCGATGCCGGTCAGCACCCCGAGCCCGCGCACGAGATCCACCGCCGAGGTGAGCCGGCCGTCGACGCCGTAGCGCGCCGAGAACGACGGGAGGACCGGCGCGACGCCCTGGCCCCAGAGCCAGATCTGGGTGGCGGGGCAGCCCACGTCGTGCGCGGCGCGGGCGACCACGCCTCGTGACGCGTCCATGAGGTCGCGCAGCTTCGACGCCGCGGGACCGGTCGGCCAGACCGCGGCCTGGCCGGTGAGGTCGTGGGGAGGCACGCACGTCGCATCGGCCCAGTCGGCGGGAACGACGCAGAGGTGGCGGTACTCCACCCCGGCGTGGAAGCGGACACCGTCGCGCCCCCCGCCCAGCGCGGTGTCGAGCGCGGCGACGATCGGATGGCTCTGCGCATCGCTCGGATGACCCGCCGCGAAGTCGACCATGGTGCCCTCGGCATCGACGGTCACGAGGTTGCAGCGGTACGCGACCTCGTTGGGCGCGAGCTCCACGCCCATCGCCGCGGCCTCGATCGGTGCCCGCCCGGTGTGGTACTCGGCGGGGTCGTAGCCGAGGATCGACATGTTGCCCACGTCGCTGCCCGGCGGCAGGCCCGGTGGGATCACCGCGGCGCGCCCCACCTCGCCGGAAGCCGCGAGCTGCGCGAGCCGCGGCATGCGAGCCACCTCGAGCGGCGTACGCCCGTCGAGACCGGCGATCGGGTCGTCGGCGCACCCGTCGGGCACGAACACCACGTACTTCATGCGGCCATCGTAGGGGCCGGGCCGCTCGTTGCTCGACGGCTTCGGTACCTCATGACGACGGTAAGCGCTCGAGCATGCTGAGTAGCCTGCCGTCATCCGCCGTTACCTGATCCCCCTGTCGGTCACCGCCGTTGCCGTTGCCGTCGCCGTCACGGTGGTGGTCGTCACTGGCGATGACGCCGGGAATCGCCGGCGCGGGTTTCCCACGACCACGTCGTCGCCCTCCACGACGACGGCCGCGGGGCCCGACCTCGGCGCCGTGTCGGTGACCCTCACCAAGATCGCCGACATCACCTTCGGCACGGCGCTGACCGTGCGCGCCGGGGACCCCGCGCTCTACGTGGCCCGCCAGACCGGCACGATCGTGGCGATTCGCGACGGCGCGGTGGATTCCACACCGGTGCTCGACATCTCGGGGCGCATCACCGCGGGAGGCGAGCAGGGCCTTCTCGGAATCGCCTTCTCACCTGACGGCGAGAAGCTCTACGTGCACTCGAGCGCGCCCAACGGCGACACCCGCCTCGAGGAGTACACGTTCACCGACGGCCGCGCCGATCCCACGTCGGCGCGCACGCTGCTCACCGTGGCCCAGCCCCAACCCAACCACAACGGAGGACAGATCGCGTTCGGGCCCGACGGGCTGTTGTACCTCGCGCTGGGTGATGGCGGTGGGGCGAACGACGAGGGCTCGGGCCACGCGCCGGAGGGCAACGGCCAGTCGCTGGCGACGTTACTCGGCAAGATCCTGCGCTTCGACCCGAGTGCGAGCCCCACGGCGGGATACACCGTGCCGGCCGACAACCCCTTCGTGAACGGTGGAGGCCGTCCCGAGATTCTCGCCTACGGCCTGCGCAACCCGTGGCGGTTCTCGTTCGACTCCGAGACGGGCGACCTGTGGATCGCGGATGTTGGACAGAACGCGTGGGAGGAGATCAACTGGATCCCGCTCGACGACGCGTTCGGGGCGAACTTCGGATGGCCGCTGCTCGAGGGATCCCATGAGCTCCGCGCCGCCGGCGCACCGGGGACCGTGCTCCCGGTCTTCGAGGCGAGCCACGACGACGGCAACTGCTCCGTCACCGGCGGCTACGTGTACCGAGGCACGAAGATTTCCGATCTCGTGGGATCGTACGTCTTCGGCGACTACTGCAACTCGACGATCTCGGCGGTGCGCCTCGAGGAGGGGCGCGTCGTGTTCGGGCGAGCGCTCGGGATCGCGGCCCCTTCCATCTCGTCGTTCGGGCAGGACGCCGAGGGCGAGCTCTACGTGATCTCACAGACCGAAGGCGTGTTCCGTATCGATGCAGGATGAGGTGGCGAGTCAGCGGGCGCGACCGGAGATGACGGCGGCCACCTTGCGCCCGACCACAGCCGGCATCGTCCCCGAGAACGCGGCGGCGATCTTGTTGAACGCGCCGGGCACGCACACCGCACGCCCGCGTTCGTAGCTCCGCAGGGCGTGCTCCACCACCTCGTCGGCCTCCTGCCACACGATCTTGGACCATCCCGAGACATCGACACCGCTGCGCTCGTGGAACTCGGTATGGGTGAATCCCGGGGCTAGCACCATCGCGCGCACGCCCGTGTGCCGCAGCTCCTCGTGGAGCGCATTGGTGAAGCTCGACACGAACGCCTTGGTCGCGCTGTAGACGGCAGAGAACGGCACCGGTTGGTACGCGGCCACCGACGACACGTTGATGACCCCACCACTGCCGCGGTCCACCATGGGGCCGATGGCGGCATGCGTGAGGCGCACGACGGCCGCGACGTTCAAGTGGACCTCCTCGAGCTCGTGGTCGGCGTCGAGCTCCCAGAAGCGTCCACGTGTGCCGAACCCCGCGTTGTTCACGACGAGCTCGATCGGCCGCGCGCGCTCCTCGAGCCTTCCGACCACCGCGGCGATCCCGACCTCGGTCACGAGATCGGCAATGAGCACCTCGGTGCTCGCATCGTGATCGTTCCCGAGTTGGGCCGCGAGATCGCGCAACCGTTGCTCGTCGCGGGCCACGACCACGAGATCGAAGCCACGCGCCGCGAGCGCCAGCGCGAAGGCACGCCCGATGCCGGCGGACGCGCCGGTCACGAGGGCGACGGGTCGATCCACCGTCGTGTCGCCCTTCGCCGTCAGAGACCCACCGCGTCGGCAACCGCCGCCGTCGTGGCGTCGATCGGCTCGGGCAGGCGTACGGCTTCGATCGCGCGCTGAGGATCCTTGAGCCCATGCCCGGTGAGGGTGCACACCACCACATCCGAGCCGTCGACCAGACCGTCGGCGCTCGCCCGCAACAAGCCGGCCACCGCGGCGGCCGACGCCGGTTCGGCGAATACGCCTTCGACCGCGGCCACGAGGCGGTACGCGTCGATGATGTCCGAATCGGCCACCGCCCCGATGTGACCACCCGACTGATCGCGCGCGTCGAGCGCGCCTTGCCACGACGCGGGATTGCCGATCTGGATCGCCGTGGCGATCGTCTCGGGGTGCGCCACCGGCTCGCCATGGACGATCGGTGCGGCACCGGCCGCCTGCCATCCGAGCATCCGCGGACGGCGCGTCGATCGACCGGCGTCCGCGAACTCCTGGTAGCCGCGCCAATAGGCGGTGATGTTGCCGGCATTGCCCACGGGGATGCAGTGCGCGGTAGGGGCATCCCCCAACGCGGCCACCACTTCGAACGCGGCCGTCTTCTGGCCCTCGATGCGCACAGGGTTGGTCGAGTTCACGACCTCCACGCCGGGCCGCTCCCCCAACTCCCGGACGATGGCAAGCGCCTCATCGAACGTCCCGTGCACGGGAACCACGCGTGCGCCATGGATGAGCGCCTGCGCGAGCTTGCCCAGTGCGATCTGGCCCGCGGGCAGCACCACCGCGCACAGCAGCCCGGCGCGCGCCGCGTAGGCGGCGGCGGAGGCCGACGTGTTACCCGTGGACGCGCAGATGACGACCTTCGCGCTGCGCTCGGCCGCGATCGACAGTGCAAGTGTCATTCCGCGGTCCTTGAACGATCCGGTCGGGTTGGCACCCTCGACCTTGAGAAGCACTCGCGCCACTCCGGCACGCGCGGCCAGCCGCGGCGCCTCGACCAACGGCGTGTTGCCCTCCAGCAACGTGACGACCGGCGTGGCATCGGTCACGGGGAGGTACTCGCGATACGCCTCGATCAGCCCGGGCCAAGACACGCTCAATCGTCCTCCCCGGCAACGCGCAGTACGGAGCCGACGCGGTGCACGGTGTCGACGGCGCGGAGCGCGGCGAGGGTGGCCCGCAAGTCGGCCTCACGGGCGCGGTGGGTGACGAAGGCGAGTCGGGCATCGTGTCCGATGCCGCGCTGCTCCATCGACTTGATCGACACGCCGTGGCGCCCGAACTCACCGGCGATCGAGGCCAGCACGCCGGGCTGGTCGGCCACCTCCATGAGCACGTAGTACGGCGTCTCGAGGTCGCCGATGGCGCGCATGCGGCGCGGGGTGATCTCGCCGATCGTCGCCCCCTTGGCGCCGGAGACGAGATTGCGCACGGCGTCGACGAGGTCGCCCAGCACCGCCGACGCGGTGGGCGGTCCACCGGCGCCGCGCCCGTACAGCATCAACTCTCCCACGGCCTCGGCCTCGATGAACACCGCGTTGAAGGCGTCGCGCACCGCTGCGAGCGGATGATGCATAGGCAGCATCGCCGGATGGACGCGCACCGCCACCTCTCCCGCGACCTCCTCGGCTACCGCGAGCAACTTGACCACATAGCCGAGTGAGCGCGCTGACGCGATGTCGTCGTGGGTGATCGAGGTGATCCCCTCGCGGTACACGTCGTCGACATCGATCTGGGCACCGAACGCGATCGTCGCAATGATCGTCGCCTTGGCAACCGCGTCGAAGCCTTCGACGTCGGCCGTCGGGTCGGACTCGGCGTAGCCGAGTCGTTGCGCCTCGGCGAGCGCGTCGGCGAACGACGACCCAGACTCCGTCATCCGAGTGAGGATGTAATTCGTGGTGCCGTTCACGATTCCCATCACGCGGCGGATGCGATCGCCGGCCAGCGATTCGCGAAGCGCCCGCATGAGCGGAATGCCCCCCGCGACCGACGCCTCGAACAGGAGGTCCACCCCCGCGGTCGCCGCCGCGGCGATCAACTCCGGCCCGTGATGAGCAATCAGCTCCTTGTTGGCGGTCACCACGGGCTTGCCCGCGACGAGTGCCTCGGTGATGAGGGCTCGAGCCGGGTCGACCCCACCCATGACCTCGACAACGATGTCGATGCTCGGGTCGCGCACGACGGAGGCCGCGTCGGTGAACGCACCCGGCGCGATCTTGACGTCCCTCGTGCGCTTCGGATCCCGCACGGCTACGCGCTCGATCACCACCGACACGCCGGCTCGCGCCGCGATCAGATCGGCATGCTCGTCCACGAGGCGCGCCAACGCCGCGCCCACATTCCCGCAGCCCAACAGACCAACTCGCACCGTGCTCACCATCGCCTACCAGTCTCCCACGACCGACACGCCATCAGCAGCGGGTTCGCGCCGGGGACGGATCGACGAGGACCGCCTTGGTGCGACGACCGATCACGGCTCGTCGGCGTCGAGACGGGTCAGGTCGTCGTCGGTCTCGCGCCGTACCACCAGTCGCGCCCCACCGTCACCGAGGAAGACGACGGCCGGGCGCGGCACCTTGTTGTAGTTGGAGGCCATGGCGTAGCCGTACGCACCCGTGCTCGGCGTCGCCAGGAGATCCCCGACTGCGACATCAGCGGGGAGCTGCGCATCCGCGACGACCACATCACCCTGCTCGCAGTGCTTGCCCACCACCCGACATCGCCGGGGGCGCGAAGCACCGACGCGTGACGGGAGGTAAGCCTCGTAGCCGGCGCCGTAGAGCACCGGACGCGGGTTGTCGCTCATGCCGCCGTCAACCGCGACGAAGGTTCCGACGCCGGGAACCTCCTTCACGGTTCCGACGCGGTAGAGCGTAAGCGCACTGGCCGCGGCGATGGAGCGCCCGGGCTCCACGATGAGCCGGGGCGCGGGCAAGTCGTCAGGCCACCACTCGTCGAGGGCGCCGCGCACGGCGGCGGCATACCGACCTACTTCCATGTCCGAATCGGTGGCGAGATAGCGCGCGGCCAGCCCGCCACCGAGGTTGAGCTCGTGGACGATGACACCGATGCGCGCCGCGAGCTCGTCGGCGAACTTGGCCATGACCGCGACGGTCCGGTCGTAGGCATCGAGCCGCTCGATCTGCGATCCGATGTGGCAGTGGAGGCCCTGGAACTCGAGCACCGGGCTGGACGCCACGCGGGTGACCGCGTCGAACGCGACGTCGCCCGTGATGGTGAACCCGAACTTCGAGTCCTCGGTACCGGTCTCGATGAACTCGTGGGTGTGGGCGGCCACGCCCGGCGTGACCCGCACCAGCACCTCGGGCACACTCCCGACACGTTGCGCGATCTGCTCGAGTCGCTCCAGCTCGTCAAACGAATCCACCACGATGCGACCGACCCCGGCGTTCACCGCGGCCTCGAGCTCCTCCTCGGACTTGTTGTTGCCGTGCACCACGATGCGCTCGGGGGGAACGCCGCCGCGCAGGCCCACGCGCATCTCCCCGCTCGTGGCGACGTCGAGATGGAGACCTTCGTCAGCAACGACGCGGGCCATCGCGGTGCACAGGAACGCCTTGGCCGCGTACGCGACATTGCCCTTGCCGAAGTGGGCGACGTACTCGCGGCAACGCCGTCGCAACTCACCCTCGTCGTAGACGAACAGCGGAGTGCCAAACTCGGCCGCCAGCGCCTCGAAGTCGGCGGCGAGCAGCCGCTCGGGGACCAGCGTGGTATCGAACGGCGCGTCGCTCATGCTTCCCGCTCCTGGCGCTTCGCGCCGGGGCGCTCGGCCCCCGCTCGCTGCTCGCCGGGATACCCGGCTCGCTGACGCTCACTCATGCCATGTCCTGCTGCTCGCCGTCGTCGAGGCGCGTCATCTCGTCGGGTGCGCCCACACCGAGCAGCGACAGCGCGTTGGCGAGCCCGATGCGACACGCCTCGGAGAGCCACAGCCGCGCCTGGGTGAGCGCCGCGTCGTCGGTGATGACACGGCAATCGCGGTAGAAGCCATGGAACCGCGACGCGAAGTCACGGACCCAGGTGGTCACCCGATGGGGGGCGCGCAGCTCGACCGCTTCAGCGACCACGTCGGGGAACAACGCCAGCGCACGCAACAGGTCGAGCTCGCGCTCATGATGCAATGGAGCGAGGTCCACATCGACGATGGGTACGCGTTCGATTGCCTCCGCGACGGCGCGGCGCCCGATGGACACGACACGGGCGTGCGCATACTGCACGTAGTACACGGGATTCTCCATCGACTGTGCAGTCACCACGTCGAGGTCGAACGTCTGGGGTGTGTCGATGCTCTGCAACAGGAAGGTGAGCCGGCAGACATCGGGGTCGACCTCGTCGAGAATGTCGGCCAAAGTCACCACGTTCCCCGCGCGCTTGGAGATCCGAACCTGCTCACCTCCCTTGGTGAGCTTCACGAGCTGACCGAGCAGCACCTCGGGCTCTCCCGCCTCCGCACCGAGGGCCGCGAGCCCAGCGCGCAGCGACGCCACCTGCCCGTGATGATCGGCGCCCCAGATGTCCACCAAGTGCTGCCAGCCGCGGGCGAGCTTGTCGCGGTGGTACGCCAGGTCGTTGCACAGATAGGTCGTCGCGCCGTCGGACTTCACGAGCACCCGGTCACGCTGATCGCCGTAGTCAGTCGTTCGCAACCACACGGCACCGTCCTGTTCGTACGTGGCCTCACGAGTGCGGAGGTCGTCCAGCACCCGCACCACGTCGCCCCGTTCGTGCAGCGTGCGCTCCGAGAACCAGGTGTCGAAGTGCACGCCGATGCGCGCGAGATCCTCTCGGAGCTGGCGCACGACGTCGTGGTAGCCCCATTCACGGGCCTGGTCCTGCGTCACGTGATCACCGAGCTCAGCGCGCAGACGCAACGACATCTCGACGAGGTACTCACCTTGATAGCCGTCATCGGGCGGCGGGCGGCCCTCGTACCGGGCAAAGAGCGAGGCGCCAAAAGTGTCGAGCTGGTTCCCCGCGTCGTTCAGGTAGTACTCGCGGTGAACCTCGGCGCCGTGGGCAGCGAGCAGGTTGGCGAGCGCGTCACCCACCGCGACCCAGCGCCCTCCCCCGGCGTGGAGAGGGCCGGTGGGATTGGCCGAGACGAACTCGAGGTTGATGCGCTGGCCCGCTAGCGCGTCGCCATGCCCGTAGCGCTCTCCTGTCGCCACTACGTCCCGCAGCACCTCGTGCAACCACGTGGGCGCGAGATGGAAGTTGAGGAAGCCCGGCCCCGCCACATCGATGCGCTCCACATGCGCAGGCGGCGCCGCCTCGAGCGCCCGAACGATCCGCTCCGCTGCCTCTCGAGGCTTGGCGCCGGCAGCACCCGCCACCTGGAGCGCGACGTTCGTGGACCAGTCACCGTGCTCGCGGAGCTTGGTGGATTCGAGCGCGAACCCGTCGGCCGGCACGGGAAACCCGGCGGCCTCGAGCGCGCTCGCGAGGGCGGTGCGGAGCTGGTCACGGATCACGGCAAGACCGGCGCGCACGCCGGATCGCGCATCGTAGTGCCGGCGCCGTCACGACGGACGGTGCATTCGACCTATCGTGCGTGCCGATGACCGCGCCCGAGGATGCGTCGGAGACACCGCCGTCGGAACGATCCGTGGTGGAGTACCTGCGCCCGCACGACGTCTCGGAGCCTCGTTCGGCCTCGGGGACGGCGAGCAGCCGTTGGCGGGGCTCGGAACCCGAGGTGGTCGCAATGCTCAGCCGGGCCGATACCCACGAGCTCGAGGTGCACCTCCGGCGAGGTGACGTTCGCACGGTGGGGCGAGCGCCCGCGGCCGAGGGTCTCGTGGGCGCGGCGAGCGCGACCTTGGACGCGTGGTCCGAGCTCGACGATCATCACGGCCTCGAGGTCCGATGGGCACGCACCGTGCACACGCGCTCGGACGGCTCGTACGTGGTGGCGGTCGGGTTGGAGGCGAGCGCCACGCACGCGCTGGTCTGCGGGATCGGCGTGGCCACCGATCCGGTGGAGGCCGCGGCGCGGGCCACGGCCGACGCGCTCTGTCGTGACGATGCTGAGTACGCGTCAACGTCGCCGGATCACGACCCGCTGGTACCCTGAGTGACCCTGCCCTCGTAGCTCAGCGGATAGAGCATCGGCCTCCGGAGCCGTGTGCGCAGGTTCGAGTCCTGCCGAGGGCGCCCAAGCCCGGCCGATGCCCCGCATCGGCACCTCCTCGTGCGCCGATGTGCGCAGGTTCGAGTCCGCCCGAGGGCGCGCCGGCCGATGCCCCGCATCGGCACCTCCCCCTGCGCTCAAGCGACAACCAGCTCCAAGGTGCGACGATCTCGAGCGGCATCCAACCACTGCCAGAGTTCGGCTTCTGGGAGTGCCGGGGCCCAGAGATGGCCCTGGGCTGTGTCGCATCCCAAGGCCTCGAGTGCAGCAAGCTGTTCCAGTCGTTCGACTCCTTCGGCCACGGTCCGCATCCCCAAGCCGCGAGCCAGGCCTACGACTGCACCGACGATCTCGGTGTCCTGGTCGTTGCTACCGAGGCCCTGGATGAAGGACTGGTCGATCTTCAACGCATCAACGGGGAACCGCTTGAGGTAGAGCAGCGATGAGTAGCCGGTCCCGAAGTCATCGACGGCGATGGAGATACCAAATGCCTTGAGCGAGCTGAGGCAGGTGTTGTTGATCGCCACATCCTCGAGGAGGGCACTTTCGGTGATCTCGAGGCACAGACGAGCAGGAGCGAGGCCAGAAACCTCGAGCGTGCGCTGGACGAGCCCAGGCAGTGATGTCGACGTGAGCTGCTTCGTCGACAGGTTCACGGACACGCTCAACGGCCGTTCCGGATGCTCTGCATTCCATGTGCCGATCGAGCGGCACGCCTCTTCGAGGACGTAGCTGCCGATGCGCCCGATGAGGTCGGCTTCCTCGGCGATTGCGATGAACTCGATCGGAAGGATCAGGCCACGTTTGGGATGGTTCCACCGCACCAGCGCCTCAACGCCGACGACATCGTGGCTGGCAATCTCGACGATGGGTTGGTAGTGCACCACGAGCTCGCGTCGATCGAGTGCATCGCGAAGCTCGGTTTGCATCTCGAGGTGCTCGAGGGCCCGACCACGCATCGTGCTATCGAACACTTCGTACCGATTGCCGCCGCGGTCCTTGGCGCGATACATCGCCGCGTCAGCGGCGCTGAGGACTGTGTCGGTCGATACACGGACGCCCGGTGTAGCGATGGCAACGCCCACACTCACCTTGACAGGAAAGTGTCGACCGCACGCGGCGATGGGATCCGTGAAGTTATCCAAGATCCTCTGAGCTGCCCGGATGGCCGCTTCCTTCGTCTTGAGCTCCTCGCACAACACCACGAATTCGTCGCCGCCAAAACGCGCCACCGTGTCCGAATCTCGACTTGCCTCGCGTAGTCGCGACGCGACGGCGAGGAGAATCTCGTCCCCCGCGGCGTGGCCCAGGCTGTCGTTCACCAACTTGAAACGATCGATGTCAAGGAACAACAAAGCCGTCAACTGCCGGCTTCGTTGTGAACGACCGAGAGCTTGAGTGATCCGGTCGGTCAGGAGCAGTCGATTCGGGAGGCCGGTCAGCGCATCGTGCACCGCTTGGTGCTCGAGCGCGGCCTCCGCGCTCTTCCGTTCGCTGATGTCCTGCAGGACTGCCGTGAGGAACTCGGGCTTCCCGTCATCCCCTCGAATCGACGACACGCTCACGAGGCAGTGGGTCGAGCTGCCGTCTCGACGCAGGTACCGCTTCTCGATGTCATAAGACTTGATCTCGCCCGCGACGAGCTGCTGCATCTGCTGGGTGCTGCGCTCTCGGTCGTCCGGATGTGTGACTGCGCGCAGATCGAGCTCGTACAACTCTTCGCGGGGGTAACCGAGCATGTCGCACAGCGCCTGATTCGCTTCGACGAACCGGCCCTCGAGCGTGGTCATCGCCTCACCGACGGCGGCGTATTCGAAGTGGCCGCGGAAGCGCTCCTCGGAGACCCTGATCGCTCCATGGAGCTCCTCGTTCAACTTCCACGCAACGATGCTCACGGCGCTCATCGCCAGAATGAACGCGGCGTGGATCGCGGCCCATTTCCACGGATGGTTCCATGCATCTGGATGGTTGTAGACGCTATGGGCTTCGAGGGCACCACCGATGCCGTGATGGAGCGCTACAAAAGCAACGGCGACGAGAAATGGCCGCCAGTCTTGGTACAGCGTGATCACGCCGACCATGACGAAGAACAGGAAATGCATCTCGATCAAGCCACCAGTGAGATGCACGAGAACTGCGCACGCAATAAGCAGCCCGATTGCTGCCGTGACGCTTCGGGCTGCCCGTCCGCGGTGATGGAGCATGTACGTCAACGCCGCGCACGCCACGACCGGAGTGGTGTCCACGACGCTGTGCTCGAAGCTATAGCCGGTGCCCGCTGCGACGATGAACACGACCGGCACCAGAATCCAGAGCAAGGCGACGATGACTCGATTTCGTCGATTCCACGCCGCGTCGGGAAGGAGATTGCCCTTCGGCAGCCATGCGTAGCACCGCTCGAGCGCCTCTTTCAGCCGGGCCCAGCCCGTCCACTCGTTCGCAGCCACCTCAGCCGGCCTCCACGCCTCGGAACGAAACGCCGCAAGTCAGCGACCTCTCTTTCTATCGACCCAGGGTCAGGGAACTGAAGGGCGGAGGCGGAGCGGGTCCTAGGGCGTGGCCGCCAACATCCGGTCGAGCAGATCGAACGCGGAGCCTTGGAGCGCGAGCACCGTGGGCGCGAGCGAACCGCGGGCCGCGCCGAGGGCCGCGCCGCGAACCGCGTTGCGGGGTGCGTCGCCGTCGGGGTCTGACGCCGCGCCACAGGCGGCGCCGTAGACCGGGCCGTAAGCGACGCTGAGGAGCGCGTCGAGGGCGGCGTCGTAGGCCGCGCCGAGCACGGTGACATAGCCGGCGTCAGGGATCGCGCTGCGAGCCGCGTGGCCGAACACACCTTGGAGCGCGTCGAGGACCGCGTCGCGAGCCTCGCCCGGCTCCGTGTCGCGGACCGCGTCGAAGGCGGCGTCCAGGTTCGCGTCAAGGGCGGTGTCGAACACCGCACCGAGGGCGGCACCGAAGGCGGCACCGCGCCCCCCCACCATGCCCGCGGAGAGCGCCGCGCTGCGGACCGCGTCGAGAGCCGCGTCGCGAATCGTGTCGTGGGCCGCGCCGAGGTCAGCGTCCAGGGTCGCGGCGTACGGCGCGCCGTGGTCGGGGCCGTAGCCCTCGCCGTGGGCCGCGTCGAGGGCCGCACCGTCGACACCCCAAGCGGCGGTCCGGGCGGTGCACCACGCCGCGCTCGCCGATGCCCGCGTCTCCTCGATCGTGGGCAGTGCCGAGCCCAGCAGCTCCTTCGAGGTGAGCTCCGGAAGCGCCGCCACCGCATCCGCGTGCTCACGCAACCCGGCCTGGCGGAGCCACATGACGGCGAACGTACGGACCAACCAGTCACACGCCATCCACGAGCGAGCCGCCTCCACCTCGGGAGTGGAACGCGTCCCAACCAGGCGCGGGATGTACGCCTTGAGTCGTTGACGATCAGCGTCGGAGAGGGCGTCGTTCCACGACGTCATGAAGCTCGTGAGCACCGGACACGCGCACCGCGGGTGGTCCGACCACGGCTCGCCCGCCACATAGGCGACGGCTTCCATCACACAGAACGCGGAGTCCGACGAATGAGCGCTCTTCTCGAGCTCGATCCCATCGATCATCGCCAGACGCTGCGCAACGACGGTCATGCGCTCCCTCCCTCGCCCTCGCCGTCATTGGTTCGTGGCGTGACGGCGAGCATCCGGTCGAGAAGGTCGAACGCGGAGTCCTGGAGCGCGAGCACCGAAGGCGCGAGCGAACGATTGGCCTCACCGAGGGCTGCGGCGCGAATCGCGGTGCGGGCCGCGTCGTAGCCACTGTCGTAGGCGGCGCGGTAGGCCGGGCCGACGGCGCCGATGAGGGCAACGCTCAGTGCCGCGTCGACCGCGGTGTCGTGGGCACGGCCGAGGACCGCGGGCGATGCGGAGTCGTGGGCTGCGGCGAGCACCGCGCCGGAGGCCGCGTCATGGACCGCGTCGTGGACCGCGTCGTAGGTGGCATCGACCGCGGTGTCGTAGGCATGACCGAGGACCGCGGGCGGTCTCGCGCCGCGGCCGCTGACGCGGCCCGCGCTCAGGGTCGCGCTGCGGACCGCGTCGAGGGCCGCGTCGAGGGCTGCGCCCTGG
>CAZCYE010000007.1:0-10021 GCA_964502775.1 uncultured Bifidobacteriaceae bacterium
TGAACGAGGTGAGCGGCACGAAGGGCTGGACCGGCTCGATCAGCCTCGAGGCGGGAAGCGGCAACCGTGAGCCGGGCACGGTGGTGCTGTTGACCACCACCGCCAAGGGCACCTTCCGCGTCGACCGGGACTGGTCCAAGGCGGTCGGCTACACCCCCTGAGCCGGCCAGCAGGCGGGGGGTAGGCGTGCTCGTGGTGGCGTGGTAGCATGGTGGCATGACGAAGAACATGACGGTTCGGCTTCCCAACGAGCTGGCCGCTGACGCTGAGGCTCTGGCACGTGTGGAGGGTCAGAGCGTCAACGAGACGGTCAAGCAGGCGTTGGCCGAGGCCGTGGAGCGTCGACGGCAGGACCCGAAGTTCAGGGCCCGTCTGCGTCGCATCATCGAAGAGGATCAGGAGCTCCTCGAGCGCTTGGCGCAGTGACCGTCGAGTACACGCATCGTGTCGGCCATGACGCTTAGCCCCGCGTGGCTCCCCGATCAAGGTTCCCCGCGGAGGGGAGTGCCACGGCGGCAGAAGTAGTGGTGGTTCAGACGGTCACGATCTCCACGAGGTGCTCGATCCCCCGCAGGTCAGCCGCATTGCGTGTCACCAGCGCGGCATCGTGGGCATGCGCGGTCGCGGCGATGAGGAGATCCATCACCCGCGCCCGGGGCTGCCGGCCTCGGCGGGCCACCTCGGACGCCAGGTGCCCGTAGCTCCGGGCGACGGCACCGTCGACGGGCAGCGGCGTGTACAGGTGCTCGATCAGGGCGAGGCGTCGCAACCGCTCCGCTCGCACCGCCTGGTCGTCGGCCACGAGGGCACCAAAGTGCAGCTCCGCGAGCGACACCGCGCTCACCGCGAGCTCCCCATCGAGCGCGGGGACGTCCGCGGCGACCAGGACGCTGGTGTCGAGGACCGAGCGGTTCAGTGTTGCCACGCGTCGTGGACGGTCTGGTCGATGCGCTCACGGTCGGCGGCCCAGGTCGGGTCGGCCGGACCGGCGAAGACGTCCGTGATCTCGTCGTAGCGCCGCCAATGCGTCGGGGTTGCCGGGCCGAGCACCGCCGCCGGGCGTCCCGACACGGTCACGAGCAGCTCCTCACCCGCCTCGGCTCGGCGCACCAACTCGCTCGCGTGCTGGCGGAGCTCCCGCAACCCGATGGTCTCCATCCCGCGACGATAGCACCTGTGCTATCGGGACCCCGTTGACGTCACACTCGGGCCGTACGGTCGCCACCCGAGGCAGGGGGAGTGGCATGACCGTGGGCGAGATCTTGAGTTGGGTGATCGGCGTGGGGCTCGTGCTCACGCTGCTCGGCGCCATCTCGGGGCGGGGTCGTCGTGGGACGCGCCGGACCTGGGACGTGGACGGCCGCGACCCCAGGGACCAGTTCGACGACTACGACGGCGAGGGAGATGCCGGTGACGCGGGGTGACCACGCCATGCCGCTCAGCCGGTGAAGCTCACCCCGAAGACGTTGGTGACGGTGGCCGCGAACTGGTCCGGAGCGTCGGCGTTCACCACCTGGGGGTCGATGATCACTGACCGGGCTCCACCGGTCCCCGGTTCGGTGATGGTGCAGTCGACCGAGTGGTCGCCGTAGGCGAAGTGCAGGCCGCCGGTCGCCGGGTAGGTGATGTCGACCGCGAAGTCGTCGGGCAGGTCGGCGGCCGTGTAGCCGCCCGCGCCAACACCGTTCAATTCTTCGCCAACGCAGTCGACGTTCACGGTGAACGTGGTGCCGGCCGGGGCCGTGCCGCTGAGCACCTTCGTGATCGCGATGCTGTGCCACTCGACCCCGCCCTCGAAGTTGGGGGAGGTTTCCCCATCGCTGCACTCCGCCTCGACGAAGAGCAGACCGGGGACCGTGTCGGGCGGAAGCGTCATGAGGGCCACGTTGGGATCGAGCGAATCCTCAACGACCGAGAGAGGCACCACGGGGTTGTCGTTGTCGTCCTCGACCAGCACCACGGTGAACGTGCCCGTGTTGCATGTGAACGTGTCGGTGATCTCGAGGCGGAAGGTGAGCGGTTCGCCCGCGCTCTCGAGCTCCACGAGCAGGCCGTTGACGCCCGCCCCCACGCTGGAGGGCAGTGCAACGAGGGCAAGAGCGGCCACGAGCGCAGCCCCCAACACACGACGGAACATGGCGTCTCCTCCACCCGGGCGAACGCCCGCACCCTAGCCGCCACCGGCCAGCAAGGAGCGGTGAGCGTCTCGGCCCCGCCTACCGGAGTCGGCGACGGATGGCGTCGGTGTAGCCGGGGAAGTAGCGCTCGATCACGTCGAGCTCGAAGCTCGACCGGATGGAGGTGGCGGGCTCGCGCTCGAGCAGGAACTCGAACGACGCCCGCACCAGCACCTCGCGGTCGAGGTCTGCGATGCCGAGTCGCTCCACGAGGGGGGTCGGCACTGACACGGCGTGGGTCGTGCGCGTGGAGCCGTCGGTGACGGCCACCTCGTAGCGGTCGGGCCCCGTGGGGGTGATCGTGATCTCGGGCATCAGGCCCGACGCTAGATCGCTTCCCGGCGCGACGCGGCGATCGTGATCGGGTGGTAGCGGCCGATCGGGCGAGCGGGTGGGCCGTCGATTTCCAGATGGCCGGTGTTATGGTGGCGGCGTCGCCCTCGATGTTGCAGGCCGCGGACATTGCGCTCTGCTCCGATGTGGCGGTGCGTCGTGCCACCTCGTGAGGACGGATGCAGGTCGAAGTCCACTCGGTACCGCCGAGCACCCAAGCGCCAGAACCAAAGGTCCCACCCAAGAGGTGGGTGTTGGCGGCCCAACGGCTGCTCACCGGCGTCGTCGCCTTCCTCCCCATTGCGACGTTGGCCGTCGTGGCCGCGCAGGTCCTGCACCAGGCGTCGCTCGTGGAGAGCCTGATCATCGCGTTCGTCTTCTACGTGGTCATCGGCCACGGAATCACCGTGGGCTTCCATCGACTGTTCACCCACCGGAGCTTCGAGGCGTCCCGGCCGCTCAAGATCGTGTTGGCACTCCTCGGATCGATGTCGTTCCAGGGTTCGGTCATTGGCTGGGTGGCCGACCACCGCCGGCACCACATGTTCGCCGACCGCGCCGGTGACCCCCACTCCCCACACCAGCGTGGTGACGAGCAGCTGGGTGGGTGGCGCGGCTTCTGGCACGCCCACATGGGCTGGTTCTTCATCCACGACAGCACGTCGCGGTCCCGTTTCGCCGCGGACCTCCTCGCGGATCGTGACCTCGTGATCATCGATCGTCTCTTCGTGCCGTGCTCGGTGGTCTCGTTGGTGCTGCCGTTCGGGATCGGGTACGCGTTGGGAGGCACGTTCAGCGCCGGGCTCCTCGCCTTCATCTTCGCCGGCATCCTGCGGGTGGGGCTGTTCCACCACGTCACCTGGTTGACCAACTCCGCGTGTCACATGTTCGGCAAGCGGCCCTTCCGCACCCGGGATCGGAGCACCAACGTGGCCCTGCTCGCGGTGCTGTCGATGGGCGAGTCGTGGCACAACGGGCACCATGCGTTTCCCAGCTCGGCCCGCCACGGTGTGAACCGGTTCCAGATCGACACGTCCGCCATGGTGATCCGGGCCTTCGAGTTGCTCGGGTGGGCGACGCGGGTGCACTGGCCCGAGCCGTTGCGAGTGGCCGCGCGCCGCCAGCGCCAGGGGTAGCCCGCCCCGGAGCCTCGGCCGTAGGGACGCCGGCGGCCCGGCGAGCGGAGTGCTAGGAAGCCGGCGTGTCGTTCGTCGGGCTGATCCTGCGCAACGTGGCCGCGCGCAAGGCACGGTCGGGGCTCACCGCGGCCGCGGTCGCGGTCGGGGTCGCCACCGTGGTCACCCTCGGTGTGGTCACCGAGAGCATGCGGGCCCGCGCCGGCGACGTGTTCCGGGCGGGGAAGTCCGACTTCGTCATTGCCCAGCTGGGCGTCTCCGACGTGCTCGACAGCATCATCGACACCCGTCAGCTTCGCACCGTCTCCGAGGTTCCCGGCGTGAAGAGCGCGGTGGGCGCGCTCGGCGTCACATTCGAGCTCAACCGGAGAAACCCCGAGTTCCTCGTGCTGGGCGCGCCCCAGGACCGGCTCGGCGAGTTCGGCGTTCGCGTGGTTGCCGGTCGGGGCATCGAGCCCGGTGCCGACGAGGAGATCCTCCTCGGGCGTCTCGCCTCGCGTCGCCTGGACAAGCGCGTGGGCTCGCATCTCCGCATCGAGGATCGCCGGTACGAGATCGTGGGGCTGTTCGCCGCCGGTGAGGGGACCGCGGATGCCGGCGCCATGCTCCCGCTGCGCCAGTTCCAGCGTGACCAGCACAAGGTGGGCCTCGTCACGCTCGTGTTCGTGCGCGTCGAGCACCCGAGTGCGATCGCTTCGGCTCGCCGGGCGATCGAGCGGGCGTCGCCGCAGCTGGTCACGGTGCGCTTCGAGAGCGAGTTCGGCGAAGCCGATCGCAACTTCGCCCTCATCTCGGCGGCCGACGACGCCGGCACGATCGTGGCGCTCGTAGTCGGTGCGATCGTGGTGATGAACGCCATGCTGCTGTCACTGCTCCAGCGCACCCGCGAGCTGGGCGTGCTGCGCGCCATTGGGTGGTCGCGCCGTCGCGTCGTGGCGCTCGTGATGGGCGAGGCAACGCTGATCGGCCTGGCCGGTGCGCTCGTGGGGGTGGGGCTCACCTTCGTGGTGGGCCGGGTGCTGGAACAGCTCCCGAGCCTCATGGGTGTCCTCGACCTGGGCTACTCGGCCGACGCCTTCTGGCGGGGCCTGGCCATCGCCGCAGCCATGGTGGCCGTAGGCGCGCTCTATCCCACCCTTCGGGCCGCGTTCTTACGGCCCCTGGAGGCGCTGCGCCGTGAGTGAGGGATCGGCATCCGTGGCCGCGATCGAGGTGCGCGGGCTGCACAAGGCGTACGGCGCCGGGGCGGTTCGGGCCCTCGACGGCGTCGACCTGGTCGTGGGCGACGGTGAGTTCGTGGCCGTCACCGGGCCGTCGGGGTGTGGGAAGTCCACCTTGTTGCACCTGATCGCCGCGCTCGACCGGCCCTCCGAGGGTGTGATCGAGATACGAGGCGTCGATCTCGCCCGGCGCCACGACCTCGATGCCTACCGGCGCACCGAGATCGGCCTGGTGTTCCAGCTCCACAACCTGCTCGCCCATCTCGACGCGCGTGAGAACGTGGAGCTCGCGATGTTCGCCACCCCTCGTGCGCGGACCGAACGACGGCCACGCGCCCTTGGTCTCCTCGCCGACGTGGGGCTCACCGGCTTGGAACAGCGCCGCCCTCCTGATCTTTCGGTAGGGGAGCGTCAGCGCGTGGCGATCGCGCGCGCCATGGCGAACGAGGCACCGATCCTGCTCGCCGACGAGCCGACCGGCAACCTCGATCCCGAAGCCGCGGCCGTCGTTATGAGTGTCCTGGCCCGCCTTCGGGCCGAGCACGGGATCACGCTGATGATCGTGACGCACGATCCCCGCGTCGCCGAGGCTGCCGACCGCGTGGTGCGCCTGCGTGACGGCCGGGTGGCGGGCGACTAGGTCACGTCGTTGCTGTCGTCCTGGTCGGGCGCGAACGGCCATTCCTCGAACGACGTGCAGCGACCGTCGGGACCGAACTCGAGCACCCAGAGGTCGCGCCAATGCCTCGTGTCGTCGAGCTCGTACTCCACGGCCACGCGCACCACCGCGCGGTCACCGTCGACGGCCACCACCTCGCTCACCATCTCGAAGGGCTCGTCGGGGCCGTCGCGCTCGCGCTCCCAGAACGCGCCGAGCTCGTCGAGGTCCACGAGCGCCTCGGACCACGGTGAGGGCCGGTACGTCACATCGGGGCTGAACAGCTCCGCGAGATGGCCGGTGCCGGCGCTGCGCCACGACCGCTCGTAGCGCCCCACCCAGTTAGCCACCTCGGATCGGGTCACCATCGCCACACCGCGTCCGGGCCCATGCCCGAGTCTCGCACCCGACGCCCCCACGGTCCCCGCTCGCCGCGGGCGCCCGGGATTAGCGTCCGGGTGCTAGCGGCGGCGACGCGGAGGGCTGATGGACCGAGAGGTCGAGGCCGGGACGGGCACGGCTCCGAGCGGCGCCGGCGCACCCTCGGAGGGGGAGTCGGAGCGGGTCCCGATGCCCCCGTGGGTGCCGCGGGCCATCGCGATGTTCTTCGGGTGGGCGGTGGCGCTGCTTGTCGCGTACTGGCTGGTCACGCGCCTCGAGACGCTGATCGTGATGGTGGCGGTGGCGCTGTTCCTGGCGTTGGCGGTCGAGCCCGCGGTCACGCGGCTGTCGCACCGGGGCTGGCGCCGGGGGGTAGCGACCGGGCTGGTGCTCGGGGCGGTCATCGCGGCGCTGCTCGGCTTCATGGCCGCGTTGGGCTCGGTGGTGGTCGATCAGGTCTCCGATCTCGTCGACCGGGCGCCGGCGTACGTCCGTGACATCGAGCGCTTCGTGAACGAGGACGTCGGGATCGAGTTCGATGCCGACGCGATCATCGAGGGTCTGGGCCGCCGCGACGGCCCGCTCCAGGCGGGCGCCGGCGACATCGCCCAGAACGCCGTCGACGTCGCGCTCGCCGTGCTCGGCGGCTTGCTCCAGATCGTGACCGTGCTGATCTTCGCGTTCTACATGGCGGCCGACGGGCCCAAGATGCGGCGTGCCATCTGTCGGCGCCTCCCCGAGCACCGCCAGCGCGTGGTGCTGCACACCTGGGAGATCGCCATCGACAAGACCGGTGGGTATTTGTACTCGCGCGGTCTCCAGGCGGTCATCTCCGGCGCGCTCACGAGCGCGTTCCTCTTCGCACTGGGGGTGCCCAACGCCCTCGCGCTCGGGATCTGGGTGGGGGTGGTGTCGCAGTTCATCCCCACGATCGGCACCTACATCGCCATGGTGCTGCCGGTGCTCGTCGCGCTCTTGAACGAGCCGATCGACGCGGCCTACGTGCTCGGCTTCCTCGTGCTGTACCAGCAGTTCGAGAACTACGTCATCGGGCCCCGGATCACCCGTCAGACCATGAACGTGCACCCCGCGCTGGCGATCGGGACCGTGTTCGCGGGCGGGATGCTCCTGGGCGGTGTCGGCGCGGTGCTGGCCTTGCCGGCCACGGCGGTCATCCAGGGGTTGATCTCCGCGTACGGCACCGAGCGCGACGTGGTCGAAGGCCCGTTGACCGAGGAGGATCCCCGACCGCCTCGCCCGCCTCGTCCGCCGCGGCCACCACGCCGCATGCCGTGGAGACGCCGGCTCAGAGCGTGAACGGTCGCAGTGCGATCGGGGCGATCACCACCGTGCCGGCGGCCCGGTCGTGCAAGCCGCGCCGTGACGGTCCCAGCACCGGCGCGTAGACCGCGACGGCCCACAGCAGCCCGATCACGCTCAATGTGGTGTCGGAGAGGCCCCAGAGGAGCAACGTGGGTAGGAGGGGTACGAAGAAGCGGACAATGGCTGCGCGCCATCCCGGGACCGCCCCCGTGTCGGCCGCCACGACCGTCGTGCCGACGGCGAGCTTGCCCAGGGTCCTCCCATACAAGGCCGTGGACGGCACGAAGTAGGCGAAGCTCAAGGCCAGCCCCACGGCGGTGGCCGCCGCACCGGTGATCCGGGCGTCGTCGCCGAGTCCGATCAGGATCACGCTCAGGCCGCCGGGGACGATGCCGTCGACGAGCGCGCCAATGAATCGACGCATCGGGCTCGCGAGCTCGGGTTGGTCGGCGTCGCGCGTCTCGGACGCGTCGTAGCGAGCAACCGACGATGCAGCCGACGCGTCATCGCCGTGCGCGCTTGGCTCCGGTCCCTCGACGGACTCGACGAGCGCGTCCACCGTCGCTTGGTGGGCCCGGGGAACCACGAGCAGGTCGGGCCGCTCCCACTCGTAGGGGATGCGGGCGCCGCGCAGGAGGAGCTCCAACTGGTCGCGCCAGGTCGTAGGCCAATCGCCCACGTCGTACTCCAGCTGCTCGTGATCGCTGTCGGTCCCCATGCGCTACGCCGCGACCGCTCAGACGCAGAACCGCTCGTGGGCCTCGCTCAGCACCTGGCGGAGCACTCGCTCGATCACGTCGAACTCCTCGTCTCCGGCAACGAGTGGTGGGGACAGCTGTACCACGGCCTCGCCGCCGCGGTCGTCGGCGCGACAGATCAGGCCTTCCTCGGCCATGCGCGGCCCCACGAAGCCCCGGAGCAGTGCTTCGCGCTCCTCCGCCGGGAACGGCTCCTGGGTGGCGGCGTCGCGGACCAGCTCGAGCGCCTGGAAGTAGCCCGCGCCCCGCACATCGCCCACGATGGGGATGTCGCGCAGCTGCTCCAACCGCGCCCGGAACCCGCCCTCGTGCTCCCGCACGTGCTCCAGGATGCCCTCACGGTCGAAGATGTCGAGGTTGGCGAGGGCCACCGCGCAGGAGAGGGGATGGCCACCGAAGGTGATGCCGTGGGCGAACGACGCCTTGCCCTCGAGGAACGGCTCGGCGAGGAAGTCGCGACAGATCACCGCACCCAGGGGCGCGTACCCGCTCGTGAGGCCCTTGGCGCAGGTGATGATGTCGGGCATGTAGTCGTAGCGCTCGCATCCGAACGTGTACCCGAGTCGGCCGAACGCGCAGATCACCTCGTCCGAGACGAGGAGCACCCCGTAACGATCACAGATCTCGCGCACGCGCGCGAAGTAGCCCTCGGGGGGCACGAAGCAGCCGCCCGCGTTCTGCACCGGCTCCAGGAACACGGCCGCGACGGTCTCGGGTCCCTCGAAGAGGATCGCGTCCTCGATCGCGTCGGTGATCGCAAGCATGAACGCCTTCTCGTCGTGCGCGAGCGGGTGGCGGTAGCGGTTGGTGTTGGCCACGTGCACGGCGCCCGGCGTGAGGGGCTCGAACGGTGTGCGCAGCGCCGTGATCCCCGTGATGGCCAGGGCCCCGAGCGTCGTCCCGTGGTACGCGGTGCGCCGGGCGATCACCTTGTGGCGCCCGGCCTCCCCGATCGAGCGGAAGTACTGGCGGGCGAGCTTCCACGCCGATTCGACGGCCTCGGAGCCCCCGCTCGTGAAGAACACCCTGTTCAGGTCGCCGGGCGCGAGCTCGGCGAGTCGGGCGGCCAGGTGTACCGCCGGCGGATGGGCAAAGCCCCAGATCGGGAAGTAGGCGAGGTCCATGGCCTGGCGCCGGGCGGCATCGGCCAGCTCGGCGCGGCCGTGCCCGAGCTGCACGGTGAAGAGGCCCGCGAGCCCGTCGAGGAATCGATTGCCCTCGCTGTCCCACACGTAGCAGCCCTCGCCGTGCGCCAGCACGCGCACGGGGTGCGCCTCGTCGAGGGTGCCGAGACGGGCGAAGTGCATCCAGAGGTGACGGCGAGCGAGCTCGGCGAGCGCAGCCGGGTCGACGCTCGCGCGGCGATCATCGGAGTGGGGTGCAGCCATGGCGAGAGCATGGCCGCGGGCCCGCCGGCCGGCAACCCCCCGCTCGAACCCGCCGCTGACGGCCATCGCCGTGCCTCCCGCGCCGCACTCGGTCCGGCCGCCGTACGCTTCCGGTGGCATGGCTGCGCCGCTCGCGCCCGACTACGAGGAAACGCCGCTGTGGCACTCGGGCGTCACGCGGCCCGACGCGGCCCGCGTGCCCGGTCCGCTGCCACCTCACGCGGATGTGGTGGTGGTGGGGGGTGGGTACTGCGGCGTCATGGCCGCGGCCGAGCTCGCGCGCCGGGGGCGCCACGTGGTCCTCGCCGAGGCCGGGCCCTTGGGCAACGGTGCCAGCACCCGCAACGGGGGGATGGTCATCCCCGAGCTCAAGCGCGGGGTGGGCGTGCTCGAACGCCGCTTCGGTCCGCTCGGTCGCCGGCTCGTTGACTCGGTGTTCGAGGCGTTCATGATGGTTGAGCGGCTGATCGCCGCTCTCGACATCGACTGTGACTACGAGCGCGTGGGGGGCGTGCTGCTGGCCCACCATCCCCGGCGGGTCGCCGCGCTCCAACAGGCCGAGCGCGAGTGGCGCGACCACCTCGGCCAAGAAGTGGCCTTCCTCGACCGCGACGAGATCGGGTCCGAGGTGGGTACCACCGCGTACC
>CAZCYE010000007.1:10121-14626 GCA_964502775.1 uncultured Bifidobacteriaceae bacterium
GTGGCCTTCCTCGACCGCGACGAGATCGGGTCCGAGGTGGGTACCACCGCGTACCACGGTGGCCTGGTGATCGAGCGCGTCGGCGGCCTGCACCCGGCGCGCTATCACGCCGGACTCGTTCGTTATGCACTGGCTGGGGGCGCCGAGCTGCATCCGGTCACCCGCGTCACCAGCGTGGAGCGACGCCCGGGTGGTGGCTTCCGCGTGGGTACCGCACGGGGTGCGCTCGATTGCGCCGACGTGGTGATGGCCACGAACGCCGACGCCGACGGTGTGGTGCCCGGTCTGCGGCGACGGGTGCTGCCGGTGGGCAGCTTCATCGTGGCCACCGAGCCGCTCGATGCACGGCTCCAGGACGCGCTCATCCCGCGCCGACGCATGGTGTTCGACACTCGACATCTGCTCTCGTACTGGCGTCTCTCACCCGACGGTCGCATGGTGTTCGGGGGTCGTACGAGCCTGGCGCCCACGAGCGTGGCGCGGGCGCGCGACGCGCTGTACGACGAGATGGTGCGGATCCACCCTCAGTTGGCCGGCGCGCGCGTGGCCCGGGCGTGGGGCGGCCGCGTGGCCATCACCATCGACCGCCTGCCGCACGTCGGGCGCATGGACGGGATCACCTACGCCACCGGTTGCAACGGCACCGGGATCGCGCTCAACACCTGGCTGGGCACGCGCGTCGCGGCGTGGGTGACCGGTGGGGAGCCGCCACCGTTCGCGGACCTGAGCTTCCGGCGTGTGCCATTGCACGGCTTGCGCGCGTTGTGGCTCCCGCTCGTGGGCGCGTGGTTCCGAGCGCTCGACCGCATCGGTCGCTGAGCGCGCGAACGGGCTCAGGTGCTCACTGCCGCGCAGAACTCGCCGAACACCTCCACGTAGCGGTCGATGTCGTCCTCGGTGTGCTGCACCGAGATCGTCCATTGCTCCTCGTCGCCCGGGGTCATGAAGACCCCACGATTGACCACGAAGGGGTAGGCGGCCTCGAAGAGCTCGGTGCGGGTCTCGAGGAAGTCGCGGTAGTTGGTGAGTGCCTCGGGGCGGTACGACACGCACCCCTTGGCCCCGAGGTCCACCGTGTGCGCCGGGAGGCCGTGGGCGGCGATGGCCTTGGCGCAGCCCTCGGCGAGGCGGGTACCGAGGGCGCCCAGGTGCGTGTAGGCATCGGCGGTGAGGACCTCGGTGAGCGCGGCGAGACCGGCCGCCGCCACCAGCGGGTTCCCGTTGAAGGTGCCCTGCTGGGCCGCACCCTTGGTGATCACGTCCATGATGTCGGCGCGGCCCCCGAACGCGGCACACGGGGTGCCCCCACCGATGGCCTTCGCGAAGCAGGCCAGGTCGGGCTGCACGCCGAAACGCTCGGTGGCGCCTCCCGCGGCGATGGTGGCACCCGACTTGACCTCGTCGAAGATGAGGACCACGTCGTGGCGCGTGCACAGCTCGCGCACGGCCTCGAGGTAGCCGGGCTGGGGCACCACGATGCCGATGTTCATCATCACCGGCTCCAGGATCAGGCACGCGATCTCGCCGGCCCGGGCCTCGAAGAGGCGCTCCAGGGCGGCGGCGTCGTTGAAGGGGACCACCACCGTGAGCTCGGCCATGCTCGCCGGGATCCCGAGCGACATCGGCGTCGACCACGGCTGGTCCCGCCCGCCGAGGAGGTCTCCGCTCGCCACCACCGAGAACATCACCGTGTCGTGGTGCCCGTGATAGGAGCCCTCGATCTTGGTCACCACGTCCCGGCCGGTAGCCGCGCGCGCGATGCGGATCGCGTCCATCGTGGCCTCGGTCCCCGAGTTGGCGAGGCGCACCTGCTCGAGTCGGAACCGCCGGCACAGCTCCTCGGCGAATGCCACCGTCGCAGGGGTCGTGGCCGCGAAGTGCGTGCCGGTGCGCGCCGCGCGCTCGATGGCCTCCACCACCTTGGGATGCGCGTGACCGACCACGTTCACGCCGAATCCGCCGTGGAAGTCGAGGTACTGGTGGCCGTCGACGTCCCATACCGAGCTGCCGGCACCCCGCTCCAGGTACACCGGGTAGGGGTCGTTGGCCTGGAACGAGGAGGCGACCCCCTTGGGCAGTGAACGCGACGCGCGCTCGAAGAGCGCCCGCGAGGCCGGGGTCCGCCTCACGAGCTCGGCGCGCTCCGCCGCGGCGAGACGCTCGGCCTGGGCCGTCAGGGTGTCGGTCACCACTTGATCATCACATGCTTGAGCTCGGTGTAGTGCTCGATGGCGTACAGCGACATGTCCTTGCCGTAGCCCGACTGCTTGAACCCGCCGTGGGGCAGCTCCGACACGATGGGGATGTGGTCGTTCACCCATACCGTGCCGTACTGGAGGCGCGCGGCCATCTTCATCGCCCGGCCCACGTTCGACGTCCACACGCTCGCGGCGAGGCCGTAGTCCACGTCGTTCGCCCACGCCAGGGCGGCGTCCTCGTCGTCGAAGCGCTGCACGGTGACCACGGGGCCGAACACCTCGCGTTGGACGATCTCGGAGTCCTGGGCTGGGTTCACCACCACGGACGGCTCGTAGAAGAACCCGGCCCCACCGCGCCGGGCGCCGCCGACGGTCACCTCGGCCCCGGCGTCTCGAGCCCGATCCACGAAGCCGGCGACGCGCTCGAGCTGCTCGGCGGACACGAGCGGTCCCATCTCCACGTCGGGATCGTGAGGGTCGCCCACCGTGATCTGGCCGACCGCTTTCGTGAGACCCGTCACGAGATCGTCGTGCACGCCGGCCCCGGCCAGCACTCGGCACGGTGCGGTGCAGTCCTGTCCGGAGTTGTAGTACGCGCCTTCGGTCAACGTGGCGACGACGCGATCGAGATCGGCATCGTCGAACACGATGACCGGCGCCTTGCCACCCAGCTCGAGGTGCACCCGCTTCAGGCTGTCGGCCGCGGCGCGAGCGATCGCCTTTCCGGTGGCCACGTCGCCGGTGAGCGAGACCATGGCCACGTCGGGATGGGTCACGAGCGCGGCGCCGGCAGTCTCGCCTTGTCCAGTCACCACGTTGAGCACGCCCGGCGGCAGGATGTCAGCGGTGATCTCGGCGAGCCGCAGCGCGGTGAGCGGCGTGAGCTCCGACGGCTTGAGCACCACCGTGTTGCCGGCGGCCAGTGCCGGCCCGAGCTTCCAGGTGGCCATGTTGAGCGGGTAGTTCCACGGTGCGATCGATGCGACCACGCCGATCGGATCCCGACGCACGAAAGAGGTGTGGTCCTCGAGGTACTCGCCGGCCGCGCGTCCCTCGAGGAACCGGGCTCCGGCGGCGAAGAACCGCCAGTTGTCCACCGTGAGGTCCATCTCGAACTCGATGATCGACACCGGCTTGCCCACGTTCGAGACCTCGAGCTCCTGGAGATGCTCGAGGTCGGCCGCGATCGCCTCGGCCACCTTGGCCAGGGTCTCGGATCGCTCGCGCGGGGTACGGGTCGACCACTCGGGGAAGGCGTCCGCGGCGGCGCTCACCGCCTCGTCCACGTCGGCGGCGTCGCTCGCGGCCACCTCTGCGATCTGGGCGCCCGTGGCGGGATCGATGACGGGGTCGGTCCGCCCGCTCCGGGCGGGCTGCCATTTCCCGGCGATGTAGTTCTCGTTCGGCACCGGATCTCCTCTGTAGGCCTGCCCACGATGTTGTGCACGGCCGTGATCACTTGGCAAGGTCGATCGATCCCGTCGTTGCGCCGCAGGGCTCGGGTACACGGCCCACTCGCTGTGGAATGCTGGGGGCCCGGTGCGCAGAGTCCACCGGCGGCGCCGACACGGGGGGAGGCAGCGGTGTGAGTGACGATCCGGTCATCGAGTTCGCCGGAGTCACCAAGCGCTTCGGGGACACCGCGGCCGTCCGCGACGTGAGCTTCGAGGTCGCTCCGGGCGAGTTCTTCTCGCTGTTGGGCCCGTCGGGATGCGGCAAGACCACCACGCTGCGCATGATCGCCGGTTTCGAGCAGCCGACTGAGGGCACGGTGGCACTCGAGGGGCACGACGTCACCGGCGTCCCCCCGTACCGTCGCCCCGTCAACACGGTCTTCCAGCACTACGCCCTCTTCCCCCACATGTCGGTGTTCGACAACGTCGCGTTCGGTCCGCGGAGCCGACGCGTCGACAAGGCCGAGACGCGCCGCCGTGTCGAGGAGCTCCTCGGTATCGTCCGGCTCACGGACTACGCGCTGCGCCGGCCCGCCCAGCTGTCGGGCGGCCAGCAGCAGCGGGTGGCGTTGGCGCGCGCGCTGGTCAACTACCCCAGCGCGTTGTTGCTCGACGAGCCGCTCGGGGCCCTCGACCTCAAGTTGCGCCAGGCGATGCAGATCGAGCTGAAGCGCATCCAGCGTGAGGTGGGGATCGCCTTCGTGTACGTGACCCACGACCAGCAAGAGGCGCTCACGATGTCGGATCGCATCGCGGTGATGAACGAGGGTCGGGTCTGTCAGATCGGCTCCCCAGAGGAGATCTACCACGAGCCCGCGTCGGTGTTCGTGGCCGGGTTCATCGGTGCCGCCAA
>CAZCYE010000007.1:14726-19736 GCA_964502775.1 uncultured Bifidobacteriaceae bacterium
GGATGACGAGATGATCGTTGCTCCCACGACGCGCATGGCGGGAGTGTGATCGATGAGGTATCGATGGGGGACGGGTCCGAGCGGCCGACCGGTGAGGGCCGCAGCAAGTGCCGGTAGGCGATCGATAGGGAGGATGCCGAGATGACGCAGCCGCAGGGAGAGCAGCAGAGAGGCCAGCAGCGAGGGCAGGGCGTGACCCGGCGTGACTTCCTCACCCGGGGCGGCACCACGCTCGGCGGCGCGGCGCTGGGGTCGGCACTGCTGGGCGCCGGCGCGCTCGGCGCCGGTGCGCTCGGCTCCGCGGCCGGGGCGAGCGTGACGAGTGGTGATCCCGGCGGGCGGCTCGACGTCTTGACCTGGCCGACGTATATCGACCGGCGGTCCAAGCGACAGTTCCCGAGGCGCACCGGGATCGCGTTGAAGTACTCCGAGGGGATCAACGACAACAACGAGTTCTTCGCCAAGTACCAGGAGCAGTTCTCCCGCGGCCAGCACATCGGCTTCGACATCGTGACCCCCACCAGCTGGCTCGCGGCGCGGCTGATCGAGCTCGAGTACGTGCGAAAGCTCCCGTTCGCACGGATCCCCAACGTGTCCAACCTCGATCCCACGTTGGTGAACCCGGTGTGGGACCCCACCGGCGAGTACACGCTGCCGTGGCAGGGTGGGATGACCGGCATCGCGTACAACATCGCCGAGACCGGCCGCGAGCTCACCAGCGTGAGCGACCTGTTCGACCCCAAGTTCCGGGGCAAGGTCGGCATGCTGCTGGAGATGCGCGACACGATGGGTCTGCTGCTCCTCGGTGACGGCATCGACCCCGCGACCGTGACCTTCCAGCAGGCCCGCGCCTCGTTCGACCGCCTCGAGCGAGCGGTCGACAACGGCCAGGTCCGCAGTTTCACCGGCAACGACTACCAGGATGATCTCGTGAACGGCGACTTCGTTGTCAACGTCGCCTGGTCGGGCGACGTGGCGCAGCTCACGCTGGAGAACGAGGATCTGCGCTTCGTGATCCCCGATGAAGGTGGCAACCGGTGGGCCGACGTGATGTGCATGGTGGCCACCTCGAAGCGCACGGCCCAGGTGGCGGCGTGGATGGACTACTTCTACGACCCCGTGAACGCGGCCCAGGTGGCCGCCTACGTGCAGTTCCTCTCGCCGGTGGCCGGCATCGAGGAGGAGCTGGCCGACCTGGATCCCGCCGCGGTCGACAACCCGTTGATTTTCCCGCCGCCCGAGATCACCGAGCAGCTGGTGCAGTTCAAGACGCTCGACCGCGACGAGGAGGAGCGCTTCGACCTCCGGTTCGCCGAGATCACGGGCACCGGAGGCGGCCCTGGCTGACCCTGAGCGGTGGCGCAGACGGTGAGCGAAGGCCGTAGGGGGCGCTTCGCGCCCTACGGCCTGTTGAGCCCTGGGGTGCTGTGGCTCGCGCTGTTCTTCCTCGTCCCGGTCGCCACGCTGCTGCGCACATCGCTGTCGGAACGACCGGATCGATTTCGTCCCTCCGATCTGGACTTCACCTGGCACTGGGACAACTTCGGGTCCGCCCTGTCGGACTTCTCGGGCCAGTTCGGCCGTTCGTTCCTCTATGCCGGCGTCGCCACGCTGCTCGCGCTCGTCATCGGGTACCCGCTCGCGTACGTGATCGCGTTCCGGGGCGGGCGCTACCGGAACCTGCTGTTGGGTCTCGTGGTGGTGCCGTTCTTCGCGACCTTCCTCGTGCGGACGATCGCATGGCAGTCGATCCTCGCCGACCAGAGCGTGGTCGTGAGCGCCCTGCGGGGGATCGGCCTGCTCGGCGACGACGGGCGGTTGCTCGCCACCCCCGGCGCGGTCATCGGCGGATTGACCTACAACTTCCTCCCGTTCATGGTGCTCCCGATCTACGTGAGCCTGGAGAAGATCGACCGCAACCTCGTGGACGCGGCCAAGGACCTGTACTCGGGAGCCGGACGTGCGTTTCGCAAGGTTGTCCTCCCGTTGTCGTTCCCCGGGCTGTTCGCGGGTGGGCTGTTGACGTTCATTCCCGCCGCGGGCGACTTCATCAACGCCCAGCTGCTCGGGGGCCCGCGCACCACGATGATCGGCAATGTGATCCAGAACCAGTTCCTGGTCCAGAGCAACTATCCGGTGGCGGCGGCGCTGTCGGTGGTGCTCATGGTGATCGTGACCGCCGCGGTGCTCGTGTACGCGCGGCTCCTCGGCACGGAGCAGCTCACCGGATGACCGGCATGGAGGCACCCGTACCGGCGCGCGTGCCGGTGCCCACCCGGGCGCAGTCGACCCCGGCACCCCCGTGGCTGCGGCGCTTGGGCTCTCGGTTCCTGAACGTGTACGCGGGGCTCGGGCTCGTCTACCTGTTCGTCCCGCTCTTCGTGATCGTGCTGTTCAGCTTCAACGCGCCGAAGGGCAAGTACAACATCGTGTGGCAGGAGTTCACGCTGGCGAATTGGGCCGAGCCGTTCAAGGTCCCCGAGCTCGTCGACGCGTTTGTGCTCAGCCTCGAGGTCGCCGCGATCGCCACCGCGCTGGCGATCGTCCTCGGGGGCCTCGTGGCGCTCGCGCTCACGCGCTATCGCTTCCGGGGCGGCGCGGCCGTGAACCTGCTCCTCGTGCTGCCCCTGACCACCCCGGAGGTGGTCCTCGGGGCGTCGCTCGCGAGCTTGTTCCTCCGCATCGACCTCGACCTGGGGATCGTGGACTTCGGCCAGGGCCGGGGCTTCCACACGATCCTGATCGCACACGTGATGTTCCTCGTGAGCTTCGCGGCGCTCACGATCAAGGCGCGATTGCGGGGCTTCGACTGGACACTGGAGGACGCGGCGATGGATCTCGGCGCCGGTCCGGTGCGAACGTTCCTCCGGGTCACGTTCCCGCTGATGCTGCCCGGGATCCTTGCTGCCGCGCTGCTGAGCTTCGCGCTGTCACTCGACGACTTCATCATCACGCTGTTCAACGCGGGAGGGGAGGTGACGTACCCGCTCTACATCTTCGGGGCGACGCAACGGGGCCTTCCCCCGCAGATCCAGGTGCTGGCCACGATGGTCCTGATCGTGAGCGTGGCGATGCTGGCGGTGGGCCCGCTGTTCGGGCGTCGACGGCGCCTCGCCGTGAGGAGCTGACGGAGCCGGGAGCGTTTGCTCCTGGTGAAACGGCCGGATCGGCCTAGGCCCCGCCGATTCCCTTCGCCTCGCGCTGCTTCTGGTGCTTCGCTTGGCGTTTCTCCTTCAACGACTTGCCCGCCTTGCGCTTCGTGTCCTTCTTCGGTGACTTGTCACCCATGTTCCGCTCCTCGGGATCAAGGTCCAGGCCGACACGACGCGAGCATCCGGGCCCGGCATGCCCCGCGACCGTCGCGGCCGTCTCGGCTCTCCAACCGCCTCACGGTACCCGCGGGTACGGATCGGTTGGTCGACCGATGGGCGTGCGCGGCGACAACGACGACATCACCCGAGCGGAACTCGGGCCCGGGCTCAGCGCTCCGGGCTGTCGTCCTTGGTTGGCCCGTCGGGACCTTGGGGCTCCCCGACGGGCGCGTCGGGATCCTGGGATTCCCCGACGGGCGCGTCGGGATCCTGGGACTCCCCGACCGGGGTCAGGTCGTCCAGCGCCCCGGGAGTGAACGGACCCCCCGGTTCGGGCTTGCCCTGACGCCGCGCTCGCTTGGCCGCCTGCTTCTCGAGCCGGGCTCGCTCACGCTGGAGCTTGTCAAAGCTGGTGCGTTGGCGACCGGCCATGGGAGCTCCTCTGGGTCAGGCAGGGCGTACGTTGCGCGCCTCTTCGCCCTTCTTGCCAGGGCCGACGTCGAACTGGACCCGCTGGCCCTCTTCGAGCGAGCGGTAACCCTCGCCCTCGATGGCGGAGAAGTGGACGAAGACGTCGTCCCCACCCTCTTCGCGGGCGATGAAGCCGAAGCCCTTCTCGGCGTTGAACCACTTGACGGTTCCGGTGGGCATGTTGCTCTCCTTGTGCAGTATTCGGAGGTCTCACGAGGCGGACGAGCCCCGTGACGCCGACCCGTGAAGTGTCCTGAGACACCCACGAGAGCGGCGAGAGAGCCGACATGCCATTGCGAGATCGCTCCCCTCGCCTCGTGCGAGGGAAGTAGACACAACGCTATCAGAGCGTCGGCACGTGGTGATGCTCGGACCGACCCTGCTCTGGCACCGCTCCACCTGTTCCCGAGGTGACGGCAGCCCAGTGAGGTTCGGAGACTTCGGGGGTGCCCGACGCTCGATCAGCCGGATCCAGGCTCTATCGCCGCGTCGTTCCCCGGATGCAGGACGAAGCCACCAAGAGGCTGGACGCTGTCGTCTTTGGTGAGGTCATCGCTTGTCGCTCCGCCGCAATGCTGCGGAGCCGAAGAGCACGAAAAAAATGACGACGAGGGCAATTCCAGAGACTGCCGTTGTCCAATCGCCGACTTGAGCGGCCAACACGGCAATGATCGCAGGGAGGCTTCCAAGAACGACAGCCGTGAGCCACGGGTGCTGCCAAGCCCATTGGGAGATCCGGTCCGTCGATTGGAGCTGCTTCGCCACCGACGCCGAGGTTCCATCCGTGGCCCCCGTGACCCACCCGCGCAGCACTTCGAGGATGTCATCGTCGGCACGAGTGAAGATCGAGTGCCAACCCAACCACCGGCCGTCTTTGAGGAAGACGACGCTGCCGTGTGCGCATTCGCCGACATCAGCGACGATCCATCGGTTCACGATGTCATTGCCGGCACCCCCGATGCCGATCCCGTCGATGTCCTCACACCGCCACGAGAACTTCTCGGAAGTGAACCGGACGCCATCCGGTCCGACCGTCAGCGTGCCTACAGCGCGCTGACGGTGCGCGAAGAAACTGCGGCGCGGCGGCTCGAACTGACACCACACCTTCTTGAAGGTCTGAACGCCGCTGTTCACCCGCACGATGTCTGGATCAGCATCCTCACGGCTGAGCGGATCGGTGTCCCCGTGCACTCGCGCGGTGTGACGATCGCTCGTGGGCACCCACGGC
>CAZCYE010000007.1:19836-29649 GCA_964502775.1 uncultured Bifidobacteriaceae bacterium
ATCGGTGTCCCCGTGCACTCGCGCGGTGTGACGATCGCTCGTGGGCACCCACGGCGTCGGTCCCGGCCGGAGCTCCGTGGCGGCGACGGTTGACCAGGTCCACGTACAGGAGCACGCTCGCGATCGCGGCCCACACGCACCACAGTGACGTGAGCGCATTCTCTTGGAGCCACAGCAGGAGTCCGACAGCGCCGAGGTTCGCGATGCCGAACCACGCCACGAGGCGACGGCTCGACGTGAGGAACGCGCCGCAGGTGGCCACCACGTACATCACGGTCAGGATGCCGGCCTGCCCGCCGGCACCGTGGTATCGGATCGTGTTCCCGGCGATCTCGGCCGTCGGCACCTCTTGGAGCATCGCGACCATGAGGCTCAAGCCCGTGGCGGCACCGAGCACGACGAGCGATCCCTGCAATCGCCGTCGCCATCGCTCGGGCTCGACCAGCCAGACGGCCAGCGGCACGAGAACGGGGAGCAGCACCCAGGCGAACGCGAGGTAGAGGTGGAGCGCGATATCAGCGCCGGGCCGTGACACCTTGCCGTTGAGTCCCAGCCACACAAATCCCTCGGCGATCTGGTGGAGACCGAAGGCGAGGGGGAGGGCTGCGAGGGGCAACGCTCGGGGCTCGTGGGACTCGCGTGCCTCGACGAGCGCGGCGACTCCGATCACGCTCACCACCGCGCCACTCACGAAGTCCGCTTCGGCCGAGAAGCACACGGCTGGCCCCTCCATCCGCCGGGAGGGCAACCCTAATAGCGTGCGAGAGTGCCCACGACCGGCCCGTCGAGCCCGGGTATCGGGACCGCGGCCCGAGACGCGCTGGTTGCCCGCCGGGAATGGGTCGCCCAGCTCGCGGACCGTACGGCCCAGCTCGAGTCCACACTGCACGCGCTGGGGGCCTCGTTGTCGTCCGGGCGGGAAGGGCCGCGGGAAGGGCCGCGAGAAGGGGTGGATGCCGCCGACGGCGAGGACCTGGGCGGGTTTCTGCGGGCTGCGTCCGCCGCGCTGGTCGGCGCTCGGTTGGAGCTCGAGCGACTGGCCGCCGATGTGGGCGGCCTCGAGCGCGCATCAGCGGCGCGACCGGCGCGACCCGCGCGACGCCTGATATCCCGACGGCGCTCGAGGCCCATGGTCCCGTCCCGAGCCGGGCGCGGCGCCGGCGGTCCGGTCGATCCGCCGGTCGATCCAGTCGGTGAGCTGTTGGCCCAGATCGCGCGTGACCTGTCACCGCACATGGCGGCGCGCCTCGCGGCGACGTTCCCTCGGGCATCCCCGGACGCGCTGACGGTCCTGGCCGATCTCGTGGACGAGGGTCTCACCCATGACCAGCTCGTGGAGCTCTTGGAGGGCGGGCACCTCCTGGTGCCGGGACACGGGCTGCTCGACCGATGGGCGCAGCTCTCCGGCGCGCACCCTCGCACCTCGAGCCACTACCACCAGGCGCACGAGCATCCCGCGTATGGACGGCAGTACGGGCTGGCAGGCCCATTCGTGCACGAGGTGCTGTTCGGGCCCGGCCCCCACGGCACCACGTTCGTGCAGCTCGAGCGGGCCGCGCCCTCACGCGTGCACCTCGCGGAGCACATCTGGGACTGGGTGGAGTACCGCGCCACCGGGCGCAACCAAGGCCCGTACGGCTCCAGCACCGCCACCGATCGTCGCCCGGTCCGCATCGCGGCCGTGGCCGAGCCGGAGTCCGCCGTCACCGGTGCTCGCCTCGCCGATGCGGCCGCGCGCATCGACGAGGTGGGCGTGCAGCTCCAGCGAATGGCCGAGGCGATCCCCCTGGGCGTTGACGTGGACCGCCTGGTCTGGCGCGGACTGCCGGTTCGGCCCGACGACCCGTTGAGCGCCGGGGCCGTCGCCGCGCTGGCGCGAGCCCACGACGTGGTCGTCGCCCTGGCCGCCGTGGTGTGGCGCCGAGGCGCGTCGGGCGTTGCGACGATGGGGTGATCGCCCGCGGTACTTGCGGTGGTCGGCCGTCGGCGTCAGTCTCGACTAATGGACGAGGGACGGCTGGCCCGAGGGCTCCAGGCGATCGACGCCGCGAACGCCGACGATCCGCATCGACTGCTGGTGGGGGGTGTGGAGCGTCCCAAGGAGCAGGTGCATGCCGAGATGGTGAGCGCCTGGATCGAGCGGCTGGTCCCGGACGCGGGGGAGGCCCTGCGACTCGCGGCCCGGGCCCATCACCTGCGCCGGTGGACCATCCCGCGCTCGTCGTACCCCAGCGGTCGCGCCGGCTACCTGCGATGGCGTCGTGCCCTGCACGAGCAACATGCTCGTGAGACGGGAGCGATCCTCGAGTCGGTGGGCTACGACGAGGCGACGATCGAGCGGGTCGGTGACATCGTGCGCAAACGCGGGTTGGGTCGGGACGCCGAGGTGCAGGCGCTGGAGGACGCGCTGTGTCTCGTCTTCATCGAGACGCAGCTGACCGAGCTCGCCCAGCGCGTCGAGGACGACAAGATGATCGACATCATTCGAAAGACGCGGGCGAAGATGAGTGACCGCGCGGTCGAACTCGCGCTGGCGCTGCCACTCGGCTCCGGGGCGCGCGACCTCGTCGAGCGGGCGCTGTCGCCCTGAGCCCGGCGACGGCTGGTCAGGCTGGTCAGTCCCGCTTCGTCGCGTTGGTCGCGATCGCGGCGATCACGGGCGCGACCACGAGCCAGAGTCCGATCGTGGCGATCAGGGCGGTCATGTAGCCGAACGGCTTGATTCCGAGATCGCGGCCGATCATGTCAGCGAACATCATGAGCAGCCAGGCGCTGATGAAGAACGACGCACCGGCGGCGGGGATCGAGAAGTAGGCGCGGAGACGGAGCACGGTCACCTCCTGGGAGGACGCTGAGGGCCCCAGGTTCGCGCGATTGCCGCGGGCGCTCAATCGAGCGGCTCGCACTCCAACGTCACGTCGAGGGCTTGGGCTTGCAGCTCGCGTTGCGTGCGCCGGGACGGTGCGAGGATCTCCTCGAGGTCACCGGCGAAGAAGGCCTGGAACGCGGAGTCCTTGATCAGCTCGCGCCCGATGCACATGGCGATCTTCGTAGGGGCGCCACCGGCGAGCGCCGCGGAGATCGCGGCGTTGCGGGTGCTGGCGAAGAGCAGCGCCGCGAACGTCGGGTGGGCCGGTGGTGTGGCGGCATCTCCGGGATCACACGAGGAGAACGTCACGGTGGGGTCGACGGCTTCCACGGTCGCGGCCCCGGGGGGCATGAGCGCGGCCCACTCGGTGAGCGCGGCGGCGATCCGCGCCGACGCGGCGGCGGAGCGTCCCGCCACCGAGACTCGCACACAGCTGGTCCCGGCCCGGTCGTACGCGACCTTGGCATCGCCGTTCCAGCCATCGGCCGCGAGCAGGGCGTCCAGGAGGTCGATCCGGCTCGCCAACATGACGTAGAGGGAGAACGCGCCGAAGGGCTCAAGGGCATCGCGCGCGCCCTCGTCGGGCCCGCGTTCGTCGGGCTCGCCCTCGTCGGGAGCGCGTTCATCGGGCCCGAGCATCGGCGTCGGGACCGTGGCGACCGGTTCGGAGCGGAGCAGTCGGTGCGGACTGAGGAACGACGAGTCGGTGAGCCGGGGTGTGCGGAACAGCTCGTCGACGGCCCGGTTCCCGCCTCGGCTGCGGATCAACATGACCATCGACATGCCGAGGACGTACGGCGCTTGGAACGTGGTGGAGAGCACCTCCCCGGCGCCACCGGGTGTCTCGGGAGCGCCGGCCAAGCCGGCGCTCCCGGCCTCGGCCGCGCGTGTGAAGCCCCGCTGTGCGGACGAGCCCAGCTCCGCGAGGTACTGGTACATGATGTCGTTGGCGTCACCCTCGATGAGCGCCAGCGTCGCGAACTCGCTTCCGGACCGAGCGGCCTTGCGCTGGAGCCTGCGGAGGCCGAAGTGCTGGTCCTGGAGCACGTGCGTGAGCTCGTGGGCCAGGGTCACGGCAGTGGCGTCGTCGAGGTTGCGACCCCTCACGGTCACGCGCCGGGTGCGGCTGTCGTAGAAGGCGCCCACTGCCGTGGCTTCGAGCTCGCTCGAGGTCTCGAGGAGGTCGACGTCGCCGGCGACGAGGCCGGTGGCCCGGAGCTCGTCCTCGGCTTGGTCCACGAGGGTGCGGGTCTCGGCGTCGGGAGCGTCGGCCGGCAGCAGCCGGCGCCGGAACTGGCGCTCGGAGAGGAAGTCGACCGGCACCGTCCGCTCGAACCGCAGGCCCCGGAGGCGCTCGACCGCGGTCGCGATGGGTGCCACCTGGGTGTCCCAGCCCGAGGTGGAGGGCACCCGGTCCGGGCGCGGACGCTTGTGGTCGATCGCCCCCGACGGTGGGACGGCGACGCCCACGATCATCGTCGCGACCACTGCGAGACCGGTGAGGCCGGCGAGACCGGTGTGGCCGGCGAGGCGACCTCCGAGCCGCGGCGACCGCGACACGCCGGACCCGGTCAGGTGCGGCGTCGGCGTGCCCTCGGTGGAGAGCCGAGCGCCGCGGGCCCGATCGGCTCCGGCGTCGCTTGGGCCCGCGTGACGGTGAAGCCGCGGGCCGCGAGCACCGTGAGCGCCGTCACCGCGAGCACGATGCCCACGTACGCGACGAACTCGCCGCCGCGTTTGACACCGTCGTAGATGTGCTCGTCGCCGAAGCCGCCGAACTCGTACTTCGCGAAGAACAGCGCGATGGTTCCCATCACCGCCGCGGCGGCGATCGCACCGGCGTTGACCAGGCCGAGCACGAGCACCGCCCGCGCCCGGCCGGCGGGCATGTCGGCGGGCCACTCGAACAGGACGCGCAGAGCCAGCACGAAGCCGAGACCCAGCGCGAGCACGAGCAGGTACTCCCACGCGGCGACGCGGCTGGCGACCTCATCGACCCGGGCCCAGAAGTTGACGTCGGAACTGCCCGATGCGCTGATGCAGATCCCCACCACCGTTAGCAGGGACGCCACGAACACCAGCAACGCCACCAGCTCCAGCAACGGTCGCCAGCGGGCGAGCTGTGGTCCGGAGAAACGTGCCGCGGACGCCGTTCCTGGCTGAACCGGCATGGTCCCACCCCCGATATTCCGGCTACGTCGAAGCACCGCGCGCCACGCTAGCCGCGACCGTCGTTGGGGACTTCGGCCTCGAGGTCGAAGGATCCTTACGACGGGCGGGATCTGGGTGACGACGGTCGGCGCCGCGCCACCTACAGGTACTCGTAGACGGCGGTGAGGAATCGCCGGTCGTGCAGGTAGCGAGAGTGGGCGCGCAGTGTGAGGTACGGCATGCGCCGCTGGGCGTCGACCACGTACCGGTCGAGGTGACCGCCCACGAAGTCGAGTCGGGCATGGAAGTTGACCCACCAGAACCCGGGCGGCTCGCCGATCTCGTAGCGGGCGAGGCGCGCCGCGCCGTACTCGCGCCCGGTCGCCCGCCGCCGGAAGCCGTGCGACGAGGCCAGGATCTGCGCGCGGATCGCTTCGCCGGGGCCCACCCGCGTGCGGAAGAAGTAGTCGACCTTGTCGAGTGGCGACCCGAAGGTCACCAGGCCCCGAAGCCGTCGGAACTGCTTCTCCGCGATCGTCCCGGCGCGCCGCTCCCGCTGGAGCCGGTTGATCGTGTCGTAGGCCACGACGGAGCCCAACGAGTGCCCGGCCAGGTAGACGCCCTGGTACTCATCGAGCAGGGCCGTCACCGTCGCCGTGGACGACGCGAGGATCTGCTCGCGGGCCTCGTGGAGGTCCGACTTCTCGTCGGCGGTGGTGTACAGCGTGACGTCGCCGAGGGAGTGGACGAGGAACCCGCGCAGCCACAGGGCCACGACCACGGACACGACGATCCCGGCGAGCTCCCAGGTGAACACACCTCCGCAGATCGCGCTGAGGTAGTCGGTGAGCCGCGTCTTCCCGCACACCACCTCCACGATCACACCGAGGCCGAACGTGGCCGCGGCGGCGCCCAACGCGGCGAGTGACCAGCGCGCGGTCGCGTGGGCCTCCACGTCACCGCGCAGGAGCCTCGAGAACGTGCGCGCGGCGACCACCAGCAACACGATGGTGAGGACCATGAGCGCCCCGGTGACGATCAGGTCGACGTGGGCCAAGACGCCGCTGGGAACTTCGCGCTCGAGCGTTCGACCCAGCGTCTCGAGCGAGTCCCGATAGGTGGCGACGAGCACGAAGGGCGCGACGAGCACGAGCACTGCCGCTGGTAGCACCAGCGCTCGGACGAGCTCGCGCCCCATGATGAGCGCCTGGCGGCCCCGGCTCCCGTGCAGGAGTGACGGGTCGGTGCCCCACGAGCGGAGCGGGGTGAGGCTCGTGCGCACGAGCCACCAGAGCACGCGGGGAAGCTTGAGCCGGCGCTGGCTCAGCGGTGCCCAATAGATCTCGTACAGGTCGAGCGTCTTGGCTCCCGACCACGCCAGCGGCGTGCGGAAGGTGAGTCGAACGGCCGACACCACATCGGCCCCGAGGTGCACCAGCACGTGGCGGGGCTTTCGCCTCAGGTTGTCGCCGGCGGCACTCACGATGCCCCGGGTGAGCGCGTCGAGCTGGGAGTAGCGGTCCTGTTGGCCCATGCCGTGCACGACGACCAGCGCCACCCGGCGAAGGGAGATGCAGCGCTGGCGCTCGTGCCCGGTGTCCATGGCGCCGGCGTTGTCGCTGCTGCTGCTGCTGCCGCCGCCGGCCGCCTGTGCTCGCCACCGGATCATCGCGCCCCCTGGGTTGGCCGGACGGCCGCGCACGCTAGTGCTCGGGCCGCCGCGCTGTCGGGGGCCACGCGCGGCGCGTACCCTCGGGCTGTGCTTCGCGCCACGGTCATCGGTCTCGCGCTCGGCGTGTCGATCACGGCCGGGCTCGCGCCCGGCGCGGCGGGCGCGGCAAGTGGGGTGGCGGGGCCCGATGGGCTGCTCACGGGAGCGTCGAGCACCGACGACGGTGTGCCCATGCCCGAGCCGGGCCGCACCGAGGTCGCCGGCGTGCACTGGAAGCGCTACGGCCTCGTGGTGGTGGCGGGCGGCCTCACACCGGATGGCCCGTCCACGACCGACCTGGCGCTCCTCGACCTGCGCTCCGAGGAATGGCGCCTGGGCCCCGAGCTCCCCGGCCCGCGCGACCACGCCGCGCTGGCGATCGTCCGCGGCCGGCTGTACCTGATCGGCGGCTTCGAGCACCATCTGTCCGGGCCCACGGCCGGCGTGTACCGACTCGACGCCCCCGACGGGCGCTGGGTTCACGACGGTGACCTCCTCCAGCCCCGGGGCGCGCTCGCGGTGGCAGTGGTCCAGCGCAGGATCGTGGTGATCGGGGGCGCCGACGGGCGCACGACGTTCGCCACGACCGAGATCTACGACCCCCGAACGCATCGCTCCGAGGCGGGACCGAACCTCTCGCTGCCGCGCGAGCACCTCGGTGCGGCCGCGATCGGCGACACGGTGTACGCCGTCGGCGGGCGTCCGCCCAATCAGGCCAGCGTGGAGGCACTGGTGCTCACGCGCGGTGCTCCCGATCCGGATGGTTGGCACGCCGCGCCGAGCCTGACCTTCTCGCGCGGCGGGAACGGAGCAACACGGGTCGCCGGTGTGGTGTGCACCGCGGGGGGTGAGGAGGCCGCGGGCACGATCGCCCCGATCGAGTGCCTGCGTGACGGGCGCTGGGAGCACGTGGCGGATCTCCGCGTGCCGCGACACGGGCTCGCTGTCGTCGGTGTGGGTCGCGTGCTCCATGTGATCGCCGGGGGCCCGCAGCCGGGACTCACGGTGAGTGCCGTGCACGAGACGTTGACACTCGCACCCTCGCGGTGAGCCCGCGTCACACCCGGCGCCGTCGCCGCAGCCGGCGCGCCTGGCGTCGCGGCGCCGCGCTGGGGGCCGCACTGGTGGTCGTGGGCGCCGCGGTCGTCGTCGCGACCCAGACCGGTGATGGCGATCGTGACGTCACCCGTCGGCGCGTGCCGCGGTCGTCGACCACCTCCTCCACCGAAGCCGGCTGCGACCAGGACCTGGCGGTGGAGTCCTGGCCCCTCGAGCGGCGCCTGGCGCAGCTCCTCATGGTGGGTGTGGACCCGGCGAACGGCGCGGAGGCGACCGCGTTGGCGACGGGCGCCGGCGTGGGCGGGATCTTCGTGGGCCTCGACGCGACCAGGATCTTCACCGACGGCACGCTCACCGAGCTGGCGTCGTTGCCCGTTCCGCCCCTGGTGGCCGTCGACGAGGAAGGAGGCCGGGTGCAGCGCATCGACGCGCTCGCCGGCCCGATCCTCAGCGCCCGCCGGATGGCCCGGACGATGTCGTCGGCCGAGGTGTACGACCTCGCGTTGGAGCGGGGCCAGGCCCTGGCTCGCCTCGGCGTGACCGTGGACTTCGCGCCCGTCGTCGACATCAGTGACCAGCCCGACGGCGACGTGATCGGCGATCGCGCGTTCGGGAGCGAGCCGGGTGTGGTGGTCGAGTACGCGGGGGCGTTCGCGCGTGGCTTGCGCGACGGCGGCGTCGTCCCGGTGCTCAAGCACTTCCCGGGTCACGGTCGGGCCGTGGGGGACTCGCACGAGGCGACCGCGGTGACTCCGACGCTCGACGCGCTGCGCGCCTCCGATCTCGTGCCCTACGAGGCTCTGGCGACCGATGACCCCGTTGGCGTGATGGTGGGGCATCTCACCGTGCCCGGGCTGACGGCGCCCGATGAGCCCACGTCGGTGAGCCCCGCCGCGATCGCGCTGCTGCGTACCGAGCTCGGCTACGACGGATTTGTGGTGACCGATGACCTGAGCGGGATGGTGGCCATCACCGGCTTGTTCGATACGCGCGAAGCCGCGGTGCGAGCGCTGGCGGCCGGCGTCGACATGGCGCTGCTCGTGGGGGGCGCCGACGAGGTGCCGGAGGTGCTCGCCGCGTTGGGCGACGCGGTGCGGGCGGGGCGCCTCGACGAGGGGGCGGTCGATGCCTCGGTGCGCCGCGTCCTGGCGTTGAAGGGGATCGAGCCGTGCGGACCGGCGTGAGCGGTATCGCGGCCCGCCGGTACCGGGCGGCCAGCCGGCGAGGCGACGATTCTTCGCAAAGCGCCCAGCGTCGCGATGACGCGGCAAGGGCCGCCCCGGCTCGATCTTGGTGACCGCCGTTGGCGCCCTGGGTATCGAGTGGCTGGGGTGCCGTGCTCTGGGCAAGAATGGGCCACTCATGGCTGTCGAGTCCCGCGATTCCGCGTCCTTGAAGCCGGCCGAGCTCGATGAGCTCGGCCAACTGGTCAAGGGCGTGGGGCTCCCCCTGGCCGACGAGCAGCTCGACCGTCACCTGGAGCAGTTCCCGCTGGTGGCGCTCAGCGACCAGGACAAGGTTCGCACCGGGTTCCTGTTCGGTTCCCTCGAGCGCATCGGCGGTACGCCGTGCATCCTCTGGGGCCTGGGGGCGGTCGCCAAGAATCGCAGCGCCCGGACCGACCTCGAAGGTCTCGTGGGCGAGCTCTACCGGCGGGCGGCGATCTCGTTCCCCGACGAGGACGTGCTCGTGGCCGGCCGCATCGCGCACCCCGCGGTGTACGCGATGTTGGGATCGCTCAGCGACGTGTGCCCGCGGCCCAAGTACACGCCCAACGGCGAAGAGCGTGCGTGGGGTCGGCGGTTGGCGCGCCGCTTCGGTTGCGACGCTCGTTACGACGACCGCCGCTTCCGGGTGAAGGGCGCGGGCGGATCGGAGCCGGTGCTCGATGCCCGCCACGTGAAGCTCGGGGGCAAGACTGCCGCCGAGATGCTCGGCACCGTGCGGCCGGAGAAGGGCGAGGCCGTCATCGTCTACGGCTGGGCGATGGCCGAGTCGCTCGCCCGCGGCATCGGCGGCTAGT